>JAJYOQ010000170.1 GCA_021796135.1 Bacteroidota bacterium | reverse complement strand
GCATTACCATGAGGGAAGAGAAATAAGAGATCTAGATGTAAATTATTCAAATGATGTTTGCGTTATTGGCCAGGATATTGTTACTAAAATTTTCCCCAATATTGATCCAGTAGGTCAAATTATAAGAGTAGATGGTTTACCGCTTACAGTAATAGGAGTTTTAGATAAACAGCCATCTCTTTTTGGGTCTAGTCAAGATAGTTTTATACTAATGCCAATAACTACTTTTCAATCAAAATACGGAAAATATGGAAAGAGTATAAATATTACTGTTATGTCCTATTCTAATGCTGACTATAATAATGTTATGGATGCTGCGATAGGTTATATGCGGACAATTCGAAAAGTTGAGCCCGGTAAAGAGAATGATTTTGATATTTATAGCAATGATTCTATCATTGGACAAATAAATAATATTACTGCAGGTGTGAAAATAGGCGCTATGGCAGTTTCAATAATTGCATTAATTGCTGCAGGTGTCGGAATTATGAACATTATGCTAGTATCTGTAACTGAACGCACCAGAGAAATAGGAATTCGTAAAGCAATCGGCGCAAGACGATCAACTATTTTAGCTCAATTTCTTGTAGAAGCTATTACTTTATGTCTGATCGGAGGATTGATTGGTATTGCTTTGGGTGTTGGAGTTGGTAATCTTGCAGGATCTCAATTGAACGCCCAATTAGCTGTCCCAGTAGATTGGGTATTAATTGGCTTTTCCCTTTGTATTTTAGTTGGAATAATATTTGGTACTTATCCAGCTTATAAAGCCGCTAATATGGATCCAATAGAAGCTCTTAGATACGAATAAGATTATCTATATAGTTAATGGACTTGATAAATGAAAGATGTAAATTTAGATTTGAAATTCATAAAACTAAATTCTTCTTTTGAAATTAAATTCATTATTAATTTTTATAACAATTATTTTTGCCGCTAAAATTTTATTAGCACAGCAAAGGTATTATTCAACATTTGTTACAGATACAATTCAAATTAATTTTGATAATCATTATAAATTATCAAAACCGGTAATTATTCCATTCTCAGAAACTATCTCACTTAAAAAAAACATATTATCCCCAAAAGATTATCTAATATCTTATAAGAATGCATGGTTTAGCTTATCCGATAGTTTACCATATTCGGTTTTTGATACATTAATTGTGACCTACGAAACTATTCCACTTTATTTGAAAAATGAGTATAAAAATAGAATTTTACTTTATAGGTTCGATAAAGGTAGCGGAGATACAATCAGATTCTTACACAATGAAGATGAGATAATAAATAGTCAGTCTATTTTTGGAAGAGGCATAGAAAAAAGCGGTACCATAGTAAGAGGATTTTCGATTGGTACAAACCAGGATTTTACTTTAAATAGTGGCTTGCGTCTCCAATTATCGGGAAAATTAACAAATAATATTGATTTTGTAGCTGCACTAACAGATCAAAATTCGCCTATTCAACCTGAAGGTAATACTGCGACACTTGACCAATTAGATAATGTCTTTATACAATTAAAGCATCCGAATATGACCGCTACCTTTGGCGATTACCAATTAAAACAGCAATATGGAGAATTTGGACTTATTGATAGAAGGCTTCAGGGATTGCTCGATGAATTCAATTATGGCAAAGAAAAGGGATATATCGCGGTTGCAAGCTCACAGGGTAAATATAATAATAATAGCTTCACCGGATCTGATGGAGTACAAGGACCATATATACTTTATGGGTCAAATAACGAAAGAAATATTATTATAATAGCCGGAACAGAGAAAGTTTATCTGGATGGCATCCTTTTGAAAAGAGGAGAAAGTAATGACTACACCATAGATTATGCAAATGCCCAAATCACTTTTACTCCAAATAGATTGATAACCTCAGCTAGCAGAATTTCTGTTGATTTCCAGTACTCTGATAGAATGTTTGCCAGAACTTTTTTCGGCACAGGATTAGAATCAACCTTGTTAAATAATAAACTTAATATAAAATTTGAATACTTAAGAGAAGGTGATAACCAAGATGCGCCAATAGATATTTCGTTATCTGATTCCGATAAAGCCATTCTTGCTGCTGCAGGAAATGACCCTAATAAAGCAGTTAAGTCAGGAATTACAATAGCACCCCCGGATTCTTTAGGACATATTCATGGATTATATCAAAAAATTGATACTACAATAAACAATTCAATATATTCATATTATTTATATAAGCCAGGAGGGGCTAATTCCTTCTATAATATTGTGTTTAGTTATGTCGGCTCACAGAAAGGAGACTATTCAAATCAAAGTATCGGTGTATATAAATTTGTCGGAATAAATCAAGGAGATTATGCTCCAGTTATTTTCCTACCGCTTCCCGAACTTAAACAAAACGCTAATGTCGAATTTAATTTTAATCCTGAAAAAGGAATAAACTTGAAATTTGAATTAGCAGGAAGCAACTACAACCAAAACAGATTCTCATCATTAAATAATAGTGCAAATTCAGGATATGCCCGAAATTTACTTTTTACCCTTGAGCCGAGAAATGTAAAAATAGGAAATATAGACTTCGGTGAAATTGGCATGTCCTACCACGATAGATATATTGACAATAAATATTCATCTCCCGATAGAATTGATCCGGTTGAATTTGATAGAAATTATAACATTACCCCAACTACTTTGCCTGAAAGTGAGCAATTAAGGGAATTTGGAGTTACTCTAATTCCTAATTCAAATCTTAATATAAATTCAACATTAGGGATCTTGCAGCAAGGAAATAACTTTAAATCTATTCGTTATAATAATACCATTAATTATAATTTAAATAAGAAATTCGGTTTTAATTATAATCTTGATTATGTATCATCCAAAAATATTTCATTTATAAGTTATTGGCTTAGGCAACAAGGCATTCTATTTTATAATTTATGGAAATTTAAACCAGGGATATCTTTTTTAAGTGAAAATAAAAATGAAAGTCAAAGCGGAGTTGATTCTCTTTTATCAACTAGTTTGAAATACTATGAAATTGATCCATTTATTGAACTAGTGGAATTTTATGGCTTACATATTATTGCAAAATATACATTAAGAGATGATTATGCACCTTTAAACGGCGTAATGACTAATCAGGCTACATCTACCGGACAATCTCTTGAGATTACTTATAGCGGCAGCAGAAAATTTAATTCAGTCTTGAATTTTACCGTTAATAATAAATCTTTTACCGATGCCTTTAAAAAATTAGGTGACCTTAATAGCCAGACTATTTTAGTGAGATCGCAGTCAAAATTCAATTTTTGGAATCCTTTGTCAGGAGATTTATATTATGAAGTATCAACTCAGAGATCTGCAATATTACAAAAAGTATTCGTTCAGGTAGCACAAGGTACAGGAAATTATATTTATTTGGGAGATTTGAATCATAACGGAATTGCGGATGAAAATGAATTCCAGCCGACTTTATTTAACGGAAATTATGTATTAGTCACGGTCCCTACACAGCAGCTTTATCCGGTTATTGATCTAAAAACAAGCACTAGGTGGAAAATTAAATACGGTGATATATTTAACAATGGGTCAACTATTGATAAATTATTAAAGCCATTTTCTTCTGAGACAAATTGGCGTATAGAAGAAAATAGTACTGAGCCAAATTACCAAAAAATATATTTATTGCATTTATCGGATTTTCAAAATATTATAACTACCATTCAGGGATCTAATTATTTTCAGCAGGATTTATTTATATTTGAAAATAATCCGGATCTATCTTTTAGACTTAGGTATAATCAGACAACAAGTTTGAACCAATATAGCGGCGGAGCCGAGCAAATCTATAACCGTGAAAGAAGTTTAAGAATTACTTTTAAAATGATTGAAGAAATTACCAACCAAACTGATATAGTAAACAAAACTAATAATGCCCGTGCCCCAATAGTCTCCAATCTGGAAAAGGAAATTTCCGGTGATAATATAACATCTGATTTTTCATATAGACCCGAAAGAAATATTGAAGTCGGTTTTGTTATTAAAGTCGGACAAAATCAAGATAGTTTTCCTTTAAAACCGACAATTATTAATCTTAATTCACAGATAATAAGAGTTACTTTCTCATTTGTCAGTAACGGAAGACTTAAAATAGAATTTGAAAGAGACGAGCTTCGCTCAAACACGACAAATAATATTATCCCGTTTGAACTTACAGAAGGGAACATGATTGGGAAAAATTATTATTTGCGATTAAACTTTGATTATAAGATTGCTGCTAATCTCCAATCGACGATAAGCTATGAGGGTAGAGCATTGGGGAATGAGCAAATTGTCCATACAGCCAGAGCTGAAGTCAGGGCATTTTTCTAAATATATTAATGAGGCAAAAATGAAAATAGTTTCAAAACTAGTAGAAGTTCATGTCCTTCGAAAAAAAGGGAATCAACTTCAATTTCTTCTTCTAAAAAGAAGTGAAAATGAATTATATCCTGGAATTTGGCAAATGGTTTCGGGGAAAATAAGAAATAAAGAAAATGCTTTAACAACAGCTCAACGTGAGCTGAAGGAAGAAACCGGTTTATCTCCACTAAAATTATGGGTGGCTCCTAAAGTAAATTCATTTTACGATCATCATACAGACACTATTAATCTTATACCAGTTTTTGCTGCCTTGGTAGAATATAATTCTCCCGTTATAATTAGTCGCGAACATTCAAAATATTTATGGCTTTCAAAAAATGATGCTATTAAGAAAATGGCTTGGTATGAGCAAAGAACAGCAGTAAATATTATAACGGACTATTTTCTTAAAGAAATGAACTTTCTTAATTTTGTTGAAGTCAAAAAAACTAAAAAATATTATTGCGGTTAAATATTTTGCATCAATTAATTTATTACTACAGTTATACAGGAGATCAATAATGATAAAAATACGGTCGGTTTATAAAATTGAAATATTAGTATTTTATTTATTGTTTATTTCAGCACATTTTGCTTTAGCACAAAAGGAAAATCAAAATGATATTAACCTAACTTCACAATTGAAATTTAGGAATATTGGTCCTGCAATAGGAGGCGGAAGAGTTTCTTCTGTAGTGGGCATTCCGGACCATCCGAATATTTACTATATCGGCGCTGCAGGCGGAGGAGTATTCAAGACTACTGACGGTGGCTTTTCCTGGAAAGCCATATTTGAAAAGGAACCAGTTTCATCAATAGGAGATATTGAGTTAGCACCTTCAAATCCAAATTTAATATGGGTAGGAACAGGTGAATCAAATATTCGGAATAATGTTTTAAATGGTAAAGGAGTCTATTATTCTCCTGATGCAGGTGCAACTTGGAAATGCATGGGTTTAACCAATGTTGGTCAAATATCAAAAATAATAATTAATCCTAACAATCCTAATATTGTTTTTGTTGCAGCCCTCGGACATGCATGGGCTCCAAATATAGATCGTGGATTATATAAGACTATTGATGGGGGAAAGACGTGGAAAAAAGTACTTTTTGTAAATGATACTACAGGAATTTCGGACGTTGTCATGCAGCCTGATAATCCTGAGATTTTGCTTGCCGGAGCTTGGCAAGTTGTACGCTACCCATGGGCATTAAATGATGGCGGAAAAGGCAGCGGCATTTATCAATCAAAAGATGGAGGCGACACATGGAAAAAAATCAAAGAAGGATTGCCTAAAGGTTTACTAGGTAGAATTTCATTTGCAACCTCCTCTTCAAATCCTGAGCATGTTTATTCTTTAATTGAAAGCAAAACAGGTGTACTTTGGGATTCGCATGATTTTGGTACTCATTGGCAAATGGTCAGCAATAATCATGAATTAAACGTTCGCCCTTTTTATTTTTCTAAAATGGAAGTATCTCCTAAAGATGATCAAAAAATATATTTTCTTTCATTTTTGATAACAGTATCAAATGATGGAGGGAAAACAGTTCGTTCGTTAAATAAAGGAATTCATGTAGATCACCATGCAATTTGGATTGATCCACATAACCCTGAAAGGATAATAGAAGGTAATGATGGCGGCGTTTATCTTTCAATGAATGGCGGTAATTCATGGCATTTCCTAAATAATATCCCTATTGAGCAATTTTATCAGGTTGCTCTTGATTCATCTTATATCTATAACCTAGGCGGGGGGCTTCAGGACAATAATGCCTGGTATGGTCCTTCAAGGAATATGAACGGAGGAAGCGTTGACGGTTCGGGTTGGTTTGTTGCCGCTGGCGGAGACGGAGAATATGTAGTCCCATCGCCAAGTAATCCTAATATTATTTATGCAGAATCACAAGATGGATTTGTTCAAAGATTGGATATCAAAACTGGTATTACTAAGCAGATCCGACCATATTTCTTTGATACTTCTGATAAAAAGCCCTCAGACCTAAAATATAGATTTAATTGGACTACACCTATTGCTGTCTCAAATTATGATGAAAATGAAGTTTACATTGGCGGAAACGTTTTATTTAAAACTTTGGACGGTGGGAAATCCTGGTTAACGATTAGTCCGGATCTTACAAGAAACGATAAATCAAAACAGAAACTAAGCGGGGGTTTAATAAATAATGACATTAGCGGAGCTGAAAATTATGGTACGATTCTCTCGATAGGTCTTTCTTCGATCGATTCTAATGTGATCTGGATTGGAACTGACGATGGTCAAGTTCAGGTTACCAAAGATGGAGGCAAAAATTGGAGTAATGTTACAAAAAATATTCCGGATGTTCCGGAATGGGGGAGAATTTATCAATTAGATGTATCTCCTTTTAACCCTTCAACCTGTTATATTGCTATTGATAGACATATGTTGGATGATTCTAAACCGTATCTTTATAAAACTGAAAATTACGGAAAAACATGGCAATCTATTTCTAAAGGGCTGCCTGATGACTCATATGCCATTGTAGTAAGAGAAGATCCTAATATGAAAGGTTTTTTGTTTACCGGGACAGAAACAGGACTTTATTATTCAAATGATTATGGAGAGAAATGGAATACTTTTAAAAGCAATTTTCCAACTGTTCCGGTATTTGATTTAAAATTTGCAAAGAAAAATCATGACCTAGTTGTAGCTACTCATGGAAGAGGAATATTCATATGTGATAATTTTACTCCGCTTGAAGAACTCGCTACTACAGGGGCTAATCATTTCAAATTATTTAGCGTATTACCTGCATATCTTTTTAATATTTGGTATAAAGGAGATTTTAATGAATCCGGAAAATATACAGCCCCAAATCCGCCAATGGGTGTAGTGATTGATTATTTTATCCCGGATTCAATTAAAGCAACAAAAGAGGAAATTAGTAAACATCAAACTCCGGTAAAAATTGAAATAAAAGATGACAAGGGAATTGTTATTGATACACTTTATGGAACTGAGCATAAAGGACTTAATAGGACTTTTTGGAATCTAAGTTATTCAAGCGGTCATTTCTATTATGCCGATACAATCCATGGCAAGCATCCAAATTATCATTCGGGACCCACAGCCTTACCCGGAATATATAAAGTCGAAATAGGATTCAATGGTAAAAAGGAAAGTAAATCTTTTGAATTAAATCCAGATCCACGACTTCCATATAACTTTGATGAGGCTAGGAAACAGTTTGATGCAGTTAAGGAAGTACAAAATGAAATTTCTAAATTAAATGAAGTTTTAAATAGAATAGAGAATATCCACTTACAAGTTGAGAACATTAAAAGGGTAATTAAAATGCTCACTTCTGACAATGACGAATCTCAATTTAAGTCAATATTGAAAACTTCAAATGAAATTGATTCGACTTTATTAGTTTTGAAAGACACCTTAATTGAAACGAAATCTCAACCAAATGTTGGCGAGGACGATATCCACTATTTATCTAAATTTCGCAATTGGATATTCAATTTGCGATATTGGCTTTCCAGTGATTATGATACATCACCTAATAGAATGTTAACTAATGAGATGACAGATTTAAAGGAAGATCTAAATTTATATTTAAATTATTTTAATAATATTATTAATATTGAAATCCCTGCATTTAACAAACTTGTTTATGATAAGAATGTACCAGTTTTGGTAGGGGGTTCTCAGATAATATTGAAATAATAGATATTTTGTAAAAAATTTATATTGTGTATTTTTTATTTGCAACCACTGTAATTTTTATATATAAT
>JAJYOQ010000169.1 GCA_021796135.1 Bacteroidota bacterium | reverse complement strand
ATCAGCTTCCTTTAATATCAATTTTACGGTCCTGATTCCGATTTTTTTCTTTATTTCGTCAAATATTACTCCATCTTCCGAAAGTTGAATATTAATATTATATAGGTTTGGAATCCCATATCCATTCGGCCACCATAACTTTATTTGTTCAAGCTCATATTCCTTTTCAAAGAAATCTGAATTGGCTATCTTTTCAGAAAATTCATAATTAGAATTACCGTCATGGATTTTTATACCTAATGATAAAGCAGATGGGGAAACCTTATTTAATTTTAATTTAATTTTTAATTTAGCTCTGCTATTTTTTTCATCAATTGATATAGTTTCAATTGAATAATTCTCTATACTATATTCATCAGTCTGGAGTAAATATATCTTCCTCCATATTCCCTGGGTTAAAAAAGCAGGACCCCAATCCCAGCCAAAGGAATATTGCGCTTTCCTGATATAAACTCTTTCGGATCTCAGAGCTACCGGAAGCTTGCCATGTTTAGCTTCCAGCTGCTTAGCATAAATTTCCGGTGAAGTGAATATTATTTGCAGTTCATTATTTTTAGGAAATATATTTTTAGTAATATCAATTTTATAAGAACAAAACATATTCTCGACTACACCTAAAATTGAGCCGTTTAATAAAATTGTTGCTGTAGTATCAATACCATCCATAACTAGAAAGAAACTTTTAGAAGCATCAAAGTCCTTTGGAATATCAAATGTGGTTTTATAAGTCCAATTCTGTTTCCCTATCCATTGTAGTTTATTTTCATTATCCGAATAAAAAGGATCAGTAATTAGTTTGTGGTTAAGCAAATCAGTCTGTACTGTGCCCGGAACAGTTGCCTTCAGCCATCTTTTTTCATTTAATATATTCTTGAGCTCTGATGGAATTTTCTCTTCAGTCTTTTTTATTGAAAACTTCCAATTATCATGTAATAAATATTTTTTTTTCATTAAAACGCCTATTTAATTAATATCATTTTTTTAATAAATCTTTGGGAGTCCGTCTTTAATTCATAATAATAAACTCCGCTTGGATATGCTGATGCATTCCAGCTAATTGAATGATCTCCGCTATTGAAATATCCATCTGCAAGAATTATAACCCGTTGACCAAGGATATTATAAATATCTAATTTAATATTTGAACTTTTGTTTAACGTAAATGAAATTATTGTGCTGGGATTGAAGGGATTTGGATAATTCTGCGAAAGTGAGTTTTCCGAAGGAATCATATTTGATTTAGAATCAATCCCGGTTGTATTCGGTGTATATAAATTTAAAATCTCTTTTGGTGAGAGCGCATAATTATATATTCTAATATCATCGAGAATTCCATTATAATTATAATTTTGATCTGTGGGAAGCATCTGACCGAATGTCATACCAATATTTGTTGTTTGAATAGAACCAGACCAGGAAGAAAATGAATCAAGGTTCCCGTTTATATAAATTTCATAATCTGAACCGCTATAAATCGCAGTAACATTGTAAAGGCTATCAGCAATTAACTTTGTTTCAGAATCAAGATCAATGATTCCGTTATTAAGTGAACTGTTTGTTTTTATTGTCCATCTCAGAAGGTTACTAGGTATTATTGAAATTTTTAATCTGTTGTTGTAACTACCCTGGGATATTACATATTGCTCATTTCCATTAAAAGAAGAAATTTTCATCCAGAAATTAATTGTAATCGCATTTTGAAAATTTAAACTTGTTGTTGAAGGGACGAGAATGTAATTAGTTTTGCCGTCAAAATAATAAGCGCCATTTGAATTACCAAAACGATCAGGGACTGAGGAAGCTCCATAGACAGTACCATTATTATTATTTCCGCTTATATCATTAGCATTCCCGTCAAAAGGATAATATGCCATCAAGTTGCCGGTCTGCACAATTGATAAGTCTCTTACTTCAACTTCAATACTATCTTTAACAATTCCCCCTTGACCATCGGAGACTGTACATCCTAAATAATAATTGCCGGTATTATGCGGAGCGGTCCATACAACAGATGAGCCATTGCCTGTAAAAACTCCGTAAGGTGAATACCAGGAATATGACAAAGTATAATTGCTGCTGTCTGCAGCAAAACATTTTAAAACAGAAGTTGAATCAATATTTATTTTTCGAGGAAATGCTGAAATACTATTTATTACCGGCAAATGATAAAATGACTTCACTACACTAATAGAATCACTTGCCGAATCAACTAATCCCAATGCGTCCGTCACTTTGCAATTAATTACATAAATGCCGGTGGAATCAGGAGCAATCCAATTAATTTGATTATTACTTCCGATGATAGAACCCCGGGAAGCATGCCATGAATATATAATTGAATCATTATTTAAATCAATAGCTGTGCAATAAACTTGTACAGTGTCTCCAATTAAAATCGATGAGGACTTCGGAGATAATGATTTTATTCGCGGAGGATAATTATTTACAGGATTGTTTGACTGATAATCGACTACGACTCCGTCTACCAAGAATTGTTTCAAATTATAAGACTGAGTTCCTCCTGCAGGAGTATAAACAGCCAGCACAGCTGAATTTGCAGGCACTATGATATTAGTTGATCCTGAAACTCCTTTAAGGATAAAAGCCTTTGAAACAACGTCATATATATCTACCGAATTATTGCCTACATTTATATTGACAGATTTATCTGTATTATAAGGATTAAAATATAAGAATGTTGGATAAGCCTTATCATGGAAATAATCAGTTTTCAAAACATTAAGCTGTAATATTCCTTCTACATTTGTTGTGTCAATAATTCCGCCCAAAATTCCGACATGCGAGGATCCGTATAAAGCTAAATTTGTCAAACCCCAGCCGCCGCTTTCAGCATCACCAGAAGCAAACGGAGAAATTGAGCTTGAATTTAAGGAATATTGATGCATAGCTTCGTGTGCAATATAGGAATTCGTATCATATTGATCTGCCCAGCTTTTACTTGCAGCATCTTGATTAGATGAAGGTAAATACTTTGGATAAAAAAGACGTGATGCGTTTGCGACATTTAGAACCCACTTGCCGATTGCTCGTGCAAACCTAGAATCGTACCTAACCATTGGTACTAATGCGCCTACCTGCTCATAACCATTCATAACAAAAGCATAATTATTACTATAATTGATTTCACCGACCAAACCATCGCAGTCATACTGTCCCCAAGTCGCATAATTTGGATAACTAATATTTGACATTACGCCCCAATTTCTAAGTGATGTAATATTGAAACACCAATTAATCATTTTCACAATATCATAATTAGTCCCAAGTTCAGCATTCATCCTGGCGGCGGTGTATACTCCATAAGGTAATTGAATCTCATAGGCAGGATTATTACTCCAATTATTTAAAAATTCCATCGATAGCTCAGCACCTATTCGATATTTGTCATTTCCTGTTTTTTTATATGCGTTATAAAGCAGCCAAGCAATTGCGCCTGACGCCTCAGGCTCATGAGGAGTAGCATCGGTAGGAGTCATAGATAATATATCCCATCCTCGATGATCCATATTCGGTATTTGCCAAGGTGTAGTGCTGCCTCCCATAGCATAAACAGATTTAAGCCATTGATCCGCTACGCTTATAAATTGATTATGAAAATCGCCGACATTCGGATATAAAGAATATAGCTGATAGAAAAAAACATTCGGCATAGTTTCATACCACCAATCATCATTGGTCAAATCACTCGCTTGGTTTTTATATACATTTTGCCCATTTGCCTTATTAAACCATTCCTGACACATAGATACCCAATTATATCCATTTTGATTTGACTTATCTATACCAATTAAAGATGCTCCTACAATTGCAGGGATGCAATTTATTGCTTCTGCTGAAAGCGGAACTTTTGTTCCGACAACAGTATGAAGCCCGAATCTTGGACCGGAATAATTTTGAGCGCTATTATCAGTCCAGATTAAAGGAAGATATTGTCCGGTGGCATTTAAATTAAAAACTAATGAATCATAACCAAGAGTTACCTCTTTCCAATTACGCATTAAGTAAGGAGAAGGTAGATTCGGCATACTATCTATTTGCGCAATATTTATTTGTTGAGAATAACTATCTTTATTCATAATCAGAAAAATTATTATAAAAAAAATGTTTATGTAATTTTGATATTTAAATTGGTTTTTCATTCTAATTAATTCAGTTATACCATTAATGGTTTAAGATATGTTTGTCATAATAATTCCACACTATTTTTTTTGCAACCGGATTTCGTTCTATGGCAAG
Source organism: Bacteroidota bacterium (assembly GCA_021796135.1). The sequence goes on along the minus strand of JAJYOQ010000169.1, from coordinate 4,000 downwards.
CATAGAAAACAAAGCTTCAATGGTTGATTCAGCTCCGCTATTCATATTAATCTCATTTGCATTGTTAATACCGTCATAACAAACGCCTGTTTTAATATTATAAATTTGTTTTCCGGCAGGATTTTCTCCAAAGAACCAGCAACCTAATGACCCTGCAATTTTAGCAGACTGAATATTTTTAGTTTTATTGTACAATTCGCAGCTTGCAAGAACCATAGGACTGATACCATAAGCTATTTGACCATATTTCAGGCTATCTGAATATATTGGCTTATTGTCTTTATGTACAACAGTAAAATTGCTCATATAATTATTTCTAATAAGGTAAGGATAAAAATTCAGAACTTCATTTTGAGCTGCCTTAATGAAGTTTTGATTATCGAGAATTTTACCTGCGTCAATTAACGCCTCTGCCTGATTATTGCCCCACAAATGCCATGTGTTCTCCCAGCTTAAAAAAGCATAATAAGGCAAAGTTGCGACATTCCCGGCTTGCATTTTTTCAATACCTTTAGAAAGCCGGATTACTTCCTTTTTAACTTCAGGATCTTTTATTGTTTTATAATATCCTAAGAATCCTTTAATAATAACAGCAGCCTGATCCGAAGCATTTTCATATGGAAGCCAAGAAGGTATTTTAAATCCTCCGAACTCCTGCACATTATCAGATTTATTCTCTTTAAGCCATCGAACAGTTGAATTAATAGATTTATTTAAAATTGGATAAATTACTAATGCGAAAGATTTATCATATTTAAGGAAAAAATTATATGCTTCAGATAGTTCCCAAATTGCGCGCCAACTCCACCAATTTGGCTGTGCAATACTAGTTTTGTATGTTTTATTTATTTTATAATCACTGAAAATAAAATTGTAAAAAAAACCGCTTCCTGACTGCATAAAAAACATAAATTTAGTCAGCATTTTCGCTTTGTTTAAATAAGCAAAGTTGTGATTAATTTCGTAATAATTCATATAAAAAATAGCAGCACGTGCGGCATCATCAATGCAGGCAATTCCTTCGCCCGGGGCATCAACATATTTGTAGTCCGGATAATTCGCATAAATATGGACTATACCCATTTGTTTTCCGTCAATAGTAATTTCTTGATAGAGATTATCCAAATGAGATGTATTTACAAGCGATCTAATTTCACTTTTGCTTTTTAGTAATACAGGTTTTGCAAATAAAGGAATAATTGCAATTATGAATATGAGTAAAATTTTAGTTGTTTTCATGATTATATTTTAAATAATTAATTTATTTACACTGTGATAGAAGAAAATCCAAATTTGTTTCAGCCAGACAAATATTCGTATCAGCGCCCGAATAATATATTTTAACTTCTCCGTTATCTTCTATTATCCATCCGTTTGTAAAAACTACATTATTAACATCACCAATTCTTTCGTAATCCATTTCCGGAGAAATTAAAGGTTCACTACTTCTGCCCCTAACTATCCATGGCTTTTCAAGATCGAGCAATACTACACCGATCTTATAAATTGAAGTTATGCCAAATCCTCTGACACCATGATATAAGGCTAACCAGCCTTTTGAAGTTTTCACAAAAGGAGTAGAGATACCTATTTTATCCGATTCCCAGGTACCATTTTGCGGCTCCATTAAGAACTGATAGCTCCCCCAGTGAATTAAATCAGGGCTCTTACTAATCCAAATATCTCTGCGGTTATCACCTGAAGGTCGGTCAACTTTCCAATAGTAACCATTTATCTTTTCGGGAAATAATGCACAGTCTTTATTTGAGGGGACATTAATAGGACCATAAGTTTTATATTTTTTAAAGTCCTCAGTTTCGGATAAAATAACTACCGGCATATATTTTGAATAACCTGTATATGTCAGATAATATTTTAAATCAATTTTTGAAATTCTTACATCTTCAATTCCCCATTCTACATATTTTAGAAAATCAGAGTGATCTGCCGGAGTTAAACAGGGTTTATCATCAACAATGAACTTTTTACCGTCTTTACTTTTAGCGATAACAAAAGAAGATCTTCCGTTAGGCATCTCGGCTCTGCATAATAGTATATATTCATTACCAATTTTTATTGCCCCCGGATTAAAAATGCTATTTACCCTAAAAGGAACATCTTTTACAGTCAAAATTGGATTATCAGTAAATTTATTAATTTTCATTGCTTACCCTCCATATTTTTTTTTACAACATTATTTATTTTAATTACCATTTTTTATCATTTCAGTTAAGTCAGACAATTTTACATTTGCAAAGCCAGTATATGAATCTGACATTGCATAAGGAATAATCAGATTTTCATTATGCACTAGCGAACCGCAAGAGTAAAGAACATTTGGGACATACCCTTCTCTTTCCTCATCATTCGGTTGAAGCAGAGGATACTTAAGATTACCGATAATCTTTGAAGGATTATCTAAATCAAGAAGAAGAGCGCCAATCGAATATTCCCTAAACTTTCCTACTGCATGTGTTATTAAAAGCCAGCCTTCTTCAGTCTCAATAGGAGATCCGCAATTGCCCAGCTGCACAAATTGCCATGACTCTTTTGGAGTTTGAAGCTGTTCAAATTTTTCCCATTTATAAAGGTCATCTGAATACATTATTTGCATGTTTTCTCCACCTTGTCGTGAAGTAATAACATATTTTCCGTTAATTTTTCTTGGAAATAATGCCATTCCTTTGTCCTGAATGGCAGCTCCGTGGAGAGTATGAATTTCAAATTCATTAAAATCCTGTGTCTCTAATAATTGAGTGCGAAACTTATGACCATCATATGCCGTATATGTTCCATAATAAATATTATCGCCGATATTTTCAGAGAATCTAACTAATCTAAGATCTTCAAGTCCATGTGATTCCATTTTTGAAAGCGGAAAAATTACACGCTCATTTAAATCAGATTCATGGGAAAACCTGATTTTATAATTAGAATCAATAATATCCAGTATATTCTCTATTTGATGCTCATATTTTAAATAATCCTCAGGACTAAATTTATTTATAATGTTTTCTGCCTCTTCGTAAGTAAATGTCTCCGGAAATTTTTGGAGGAAATCATTATTCGCTAATTTTATATTTTCTTTAATGAACTTTCGATTAAATATTTTTGTATTATCATTTTCAGGTAAAGTTGAGAATCTTGATTCCTTGTCAAATATAATTTCATTTCTTTCGTCAATTATACCTGTCTTAAATTCAATTGATGAAATATGCCCTTCACCAGTGGCTCTAAGACTCAAAATAAACCTTGAGGTTTTGGGTTTTAATTTGCTTTGATCAGGATGCAATACAATTGATGGATTGAATAGCGAAGCTGCTTCAATTGAATATTCCTTTGAAAAATATGCTCCAATGACCATTTTTTTTTCTTTACTAATTTTTTCAGGATTATCAATATATTTTTCCACTTTTAAAAAATTATTGTAGAGAATATCATTGAAGAATTTGTGCCTTCCTTCAAACCTTTTTTCAATATCGAATAATTCATTTTGGAGATCACTGTCAGATAATAAATTGATTCTATGCAGTACATTATGAATTCTATTTGGATTACCCACATTAAAATATTGAAGAATGACTTTTTTGGGATCTGATTTAATTTTTGTTTGAAGACGTTTAACTAGCATAATATATTTCCTTATTCCTTAATTCCTGTGGATGCCATACTTTGAATAAAATACTTTTGGAAGAACAAATAAGCTAAGATTATTGGTAAGGCAAGAAGAGTCGCAGCCGCAAGTTTAACTCCCAACTGAGAATCGGCGGCGCCTCCGACTGCAAATAAGGTGACTACCTGCGGCATTGTCATTAAATGTTCATTCCTAATTACTATTAAAGGCCAAAGAACTTCATTCCAGGATGCCATAAAAGTTATTATCCCGATAGTAACAATTGCCGGAATTGAGTTCGGCCAAAGTATTCTAAAAATTATTTCCAGTTCTCCGCACCCGTCTATTCTTGCTGCATCTATTATATCCTGAGGCAATGTTTTAAAA
>JAJYOQ010000168.1 GCA_021796135.1 Bacteroidota bacterium | reverse complement strand
GCAGCTAAAGACCTTGGACTATTTGACGATCATTTTTTGATGGAAAAACTAACCAAACTTGGAGATCCCCTTCAAAAACTAAACGAATACATTGACTGGAAAATATTTTCTTCTCCAATAGAACAGGCATTTAAAGACGAGAGAAAAGATTTATCGAAAGGAGGCCGTCCGCCCTTCAGCAAACTGATGTTGTTTAAGTCCCTAATAATACAAAGTTTGTATAACCTTTCAGATGACCAATTAGAATATCAAATAGTAGATAGAGCAAGTTTTAAGCGTTTTTTGGAATTGAAGAAGAGTGATAAGGTACCGGATAGTAGAACATTTTGGTTATTCCGGGAGCATCTTATTCAGAAAGATATTATAATGGACTTATTCAAGATATTCAATGAAACCCTAGATGCAGCGGGAATCTTTGCCAACGAAGGCAAAATGGTTGATGCCAGTTTTGTTGAAGCACCGCGTCAACGCAATACACGTGAGGAAAACAAGCATATCAAAGAAACCGGAGAAGCGCCAAGTCAGTGGAAAGATAAGCCCAATAAATTGGCACGGAAAGATGTGGATGCCCGATGGACGAAGAAAAACAACACAACTTTTTATGGATACAAGAACCATGTTAAAGTCGATAGGAAGACAAAACTTATTGAAGAATATTTTGTTACCGATGCTTCGGTACATGATTCGCAAGCCATAGAACAGTTGCTGACGGAAAAAGACCAGGGGCAGCCGCTTTATGCCGACAGTGCTTATACGGGTGAAGAACAAGAAAAGATATACAAAAGGAAAAAAGTAATAAACAAAATAAATGAGAAAGGATATCGGAACACCCCCTTAACAGAAGAGCAAAAGGTCAAGAACAAAGAAAAGTCCAAAGTACGAGCCAGAGTAGAACACTTATTTGGTTTTGTAGAAAACAGTATGCATGGTTCTACTATTCGGACTATAGGAATTGCAAGGGCTAAAGCAAAAATCGGAATTATGAACATAACCTATAATATCTGCCGCTGTGTTCAATTGAAAATAGTTGTTACGATGGGATAAGTATGTCCAGTTGCGAATTTTATTGCTCTTTAAGGTATTGATAATCAGTTAAGTAAAAAATAATGTCTAATAATTTGGGCTTTAGCTAACTCAATTATAATTTTGTGTTAAACAACAGTCCAAAAAAGTGGTTTTTAGAGGTGCCCTTTAGATGTAACGAATGGATTTACTTACCTTGATGCTGTTAATACTTTGTGTCAAATTTCTTTGCAAATGCGACAAGAAAGCATCCCCACCCCTTATATATGTTTTTTAACTTTCACAAACAGCGGATTAATAATCAATCAACTTTAGGATTTTCTTTATTCTAAGAATAAATATAAAGATCTATGGTTTTATTGGCAAGGAAAGCCTTTGATTTTGGGTAAAGTTTGCGATAGAACTTTATCAGCAGAAGCAAAAGCTTTTTTTACCTTTCGTTATAGCTAGGCATGGACAAATACTAAAACTACACCCGACCAATGGCAATGGATTGATTACTATCCGCAGAATTATGGTTGGGATATAAATCCCCAAACCCCTGAACAAATTCCTGTTTCAGTTGCCTCTCATCCGGTGAACGATATCGGCGAAAGTTATCATGATGGGGTAGAGCCACCGCTCAATCAATATAAGTTAACACAATTTACTGGTCAAGGACTTGATTTTGCCGAACAATGGAGACGGGCGCTTCAAGTTGATCCGCCGGTAATGATGGTTACCGGCTGGAATGAGTGGATGGCTCAAAGGTTTATCGCTCCGGCGGACGGCAATCCAAATTTTTTGGGAAGACCTGCTACAGAAGCTCCGGATTCCACATTTTTTGTCGATAATTATAATGCGGAATTTAACTGTGATATGGAATCGATGAAAGGCGGTTATACCGATAATCATTATTATCAATTGGTTGCAAATACCAGGCACTACAAGGGAGTACCACCAGTACCTGCGTCAAATGGTCCCCGCAATATCTCCATTGATGGTAATTTCTCAGATTGGACAAATGTTCAACCTGTTTTCTATGATCCTAAAGGAGATACTGAACACCGCAATTTTTATGGTTATGATCGAAATGAGATATACGTTAATAACACCGGACGGAACGATATAGTTCAATCGCGAGTAGCTTACGATAGCAGTAACATATATTTTTATGTAAAGACAGACAGCGCATTAACACCGTACACAGATAAAAACTGGATGTTGTTGTTTATTGATTCAGATACGAATCATTCCACAGGCTGGGAAGGCTACGATTATGTTGTAAATCTAAACGTTAAATCGGATTCAATCACAACATTAGCAAGATGGAATGGTCAGGACTCTTCATGGGATGAAACCTCTGAATTAAAATACCAATATACTGGCAATCAAATGGAAATTCGGTTACCACGAAATTTGATTAATCAAACAGGAAAAGATATTTCATTTTATTTTCACTGGGCAGATAATATTCAGAAATTAAATGATATAACTGAATTCTTTATTGATGGTGATTCAGCGCCTGACCGTCGTTTCAATTATCACTTTACCACAATCCAAACACCAACAAGTGTAAAAGAAACATATCAACAGCCCAAAAGTTTTTCTTTGTCACAAAACTATCCTAATCCTTTTAACCCAACTACCGTTATTAAATATAGTGTTCCAAGGAATGGTTACGTTACTTTGAAAATTTATAATTTGATGGGGCAGTTAGTTGCAACTTTAGTTAACGGTCAATTAAGTGCAGGTTCATATAAAACAGATTTTGATGCTTCCAAACTATCAAGTGGTGTTTATTTCTATAAGTTGAATGTAGACGGCTTTATGATGACTAAAAAGATGATGTTACTTAAATAACGCCAAGCAAAGCTTTAACGTTTCCATTTAACAATTATAAACCGATTGAGTGGTAGTGTGATAATTGGATTGTCTGGTTTAGGAGTAGATTTATATCAAAATATAATATTTTTTTCTTTAAAAAATAGTGAGATAGTAAGATAAAAAGTTGTCAATTTATTATAAAAATATTAAAGGAGTTAAAAATGGTTTATGATACACTTCTAAATTTTTCAAAATATAATTCTCTGCATCCGCATTTCACTGATGTAAGTAATTTCTTAAACGGTAATAATATTTTTGAATTACCAAATGGAACCCATAAAATAAATGATAAAGGAGCTTATGCAGTTGTAAGCGAATATAATTCTAAAGACATTTCAGATTGCTTTATTGAACATCACAAAAAATATATTGATGTGCAGATAGTATTAAAGGGGAGAGAAAAGTTCGGTGTTTGCAATATATCTGATTGTAAAAGTTTAGGATTTGATGTTGATAAGGACTTTGGAAAGCTTGAAGGCAAAGTAAGTCTCATAGATCTTAATGGGAACAATTTTGCGATAGCTTTTCGGCAAGATGGTCACATGACGCAAGTAAATTTTGAAAATTCACCGGAGCATGTAAAAAAGTTAGTAATTAAAATACCTGTTGAAGCATAATGCCTTTTACTTCTTTATTTTAGATTAAAGATAGATCGTAAAATGATTTTGATTTCTAAACTTAATTTGTAAATCAAAAAAAATCAGAATAATCTATCCGGGCTCTATATCTGGCGGTTAGGGCCGAACCACAAAATCAATTATTTTACCAGCCAAGCTACACCAATAAAATTTTAAGGACCAAAATTAAAATATTTTCTGTACCATTACAAACAACATGCTTTCTCTATTATTAAGTTGATTAGGCTTGCATTCAATTTTATTTAATCATGGAAATATTAAAGTGATGTCTAAGAAAATAAAAATTGTTGATAAAGATAATCCGTTAATAAAATGTGACCATGATTCCGAAAACATGATAACTCTAAACGCGATGAATGTCCATGTTCTGGTTGTAAAAATAAGGCGGTTCTTTTAAAAACCTACATTCGCCTAAACAGAATGAAGAAAATGAAAATACATTTAAGATAAAAAGAAGGAAAAAAATATGTTTAAAATAGGATTAACCAGAGATTTTTTAACTCCCGATGGCAAACTTACCTATAGGGATATAGGATTAGATATTCTTGAAAATGCAGAGGGAGTGGAATATGAATTTCTGAAGGAAAATCGGTCGCCTGTAACCCCAGATATGCTCATGGGATACAATGCAATTATTTCACTGGCCCCGGCTTATAATACAGAAAGCTTCAAGGGGGTTCATGATCTTCAAGCCATTTGCCGTTTTGGTGTGGGTTATGATATGGTTGATATCAAAGCTTGTAGCGATGCAAATGTTATAGTAACAATCACACGTGGGGCTGTCAATTACTCGGTAGCGGAGGCAATCATTTCATTGATGCTTGCTCTTTCTCATCGTGTGTTTGAGAAAAACAAGTTAATACGAAATGGAAACTGGTCTCAAAGAAGTAATTACATGGGCAGCGAATTACGCAGGCGGACCCTTGGGATAGTTGGTATTGGGGGTATTGGTGGAAAATTGGTGGAAATGCTCAAGACTTTTGATATGAATCCGCCGATTGCCTTCGATCCTTATGCTGATAAAGACAAAGCTGCTGTTTTGGGAGTTCAATTGGTGGATCTCAACACCCTGATGCGAAATTCAGATTTTGTATCAATAAATTGCCCGCTTACCGAGGAGACTCGTAACCTGATTAATGAGGATGAATTGTCGTTGCTCAGGAAAGATGCTTTCATAATAAATACAGCCCGGGGGGGAATTATAAATGAAGAGGCTTTAATAAGGATATTAACCTCACGCTCGATAGCTGGATATGCTACAGATGTATTTGCCAGCGAGCCTCCGGCTGATGATGAACCTTTATATAAATTGGATAACGTTATTTTGTCCCCCCATTGTATAGCCTGGACACATGAGCTATTTCAAGAAATTGGTCGTAGAGCTTGTCAACAAGTTGTAAAGATCGCTCACGGTGAAATTCCTGAAGATGTTGTCAATAGAGATATTCTAGATAATAAGGTATTTCGAGACAAAATGAATTTAAAAATGATGGAAAAAAAATCAAATAATAAATAAATTAAAGGTATAACTATGAATCAAGATAACAGGTCAAAAGGGAAAAATATTGCTACATATCAGCAATATATCAATGGGACATTTGTAGAAAATGACCATACAAGAGACTTTATCAAAGTGTTTAATCCTTGTACTGAGGAAGTAATTGCTCTTGTTCCTAGAGGTACGCAAAAAGATGCAGATCTGGCAATTGCCGCTGCAAAAGAAGCGCAACTTGAGTGGAGTATGAGAACTTCAGTGGACAGGGCTTCTTTCCTAAAAAAAATGGCAAATGTGATTAGAAATAATCGGGTTTTACTTGCTAACACATTAGCCAAAGAACAAGCAAAAGTAATGTCACTTGCTCAAGTTGAAATTGATGTAACTGCAGAATATTATGATTATTATGCAGGACTTGCCCGTTCTTATGAAGGAGAGATCATACCAAGTGACCGTTTGGGAGAGCAAATCTTCCTGCACAAATTTCCTATAGGGGTAGTTGTGGGTATATGTCCCTGGAACTTTCCATTTTTTGTAATGGCAAGAAAGGTAGCGCCTTCTTTACTAACCGGTAATACTGCTGTGATTAAAGTGAGTAATGAAACTCCTTTAACTTGTTTCGAATTTGCCAAATTATTAAAAGAAGTTGACTTACCAAAAGGAGTACTCAATATTGTATGTGGTTTTGGACACGAAATTGGCGAAGCACTTACCAATAATAAAGATGTAGGTATTATTAGTTTAACAGGCAGTGTGGAATCAGGACATAAAGTAATGGCTGCTGCATCAAAAAACATTACTAAAGTTTCTCTTGAATTGGGAGGTAAAGCACCTGCGATTGTATGCAAAGATGCAGACCTTGATTTAGCAGTAAAGTCTATTGTGGCTTCAAGGGTTATTTATAGCGGACAGGTATGTAACTGTGCTGAAAGGGTTTATGTAGAAGAAGATGTATATGATGAGTTTATCACAAGGCTACTTCTTGCTATGAAAGCGGTTAAAGTAGGTAACGCTTATGAGGATGAAGGTATTGATATGAGTTCCCAAATTAATAAGACACAATTAGATAAGATACATGGAATGGTTGAAAAAGCTATGGCAGAAGGAGCTGAAGTAATACTTGGTGGTAAAAAAAATAGTAATTTTTCAAAAGGATATTATTACGAACCAACTGTAATTGTGGGAGTAGGCCAAAACTTTGAAATAATGCAAAAGGAAGTCTTTGGACCTGTTTTACCAGTTATGAAGGTAAAAGGCTTTGATGAAGCGCTAAAATTTGCCAATGATAGTGAATATGGTCTTACATCTTCAGTATATACCAATGATATCAATAAAGTACTAAAAGCAACAAAAGAGCTCAAATTTGGAGAAATCTACTTCAATAGAGAGAACTTTGAAGCTATTCAAGGTTTCCATGCAGGTTGGAGGAAATCGGGTATTGGCGGGGCAGATGGAAAGCATGGTTTAGAAGAATATCTTCAAACCAAGATAATATACATACAACAAAATTAGTACAAGTAAAACATTATTACGTTATTAGAAAGAGCTGAAAGATGACACAATTTAGACAAAGATTCACAGACAAAGTTATTTGGGTAAGCGGTGCTGCGCAGGGAATTGGTCGTGGTATTGCTGAATATTTTGCCGATGAAGGTGCAAAGGTTGCACTAATTGATATTAATGAAGAAGCGGGAATAGAATTGGCTGCGGCTATCCAGAACAGGGGAGGCAAAGCACAATTTATCCTATGTGATCTTAGCAATGAAGAGGCAATTAAAAACTCCATTTCCAAAACTGTGGACTACTTTGGCGACATACATATACTGGTTAATAATGCTGCTGTTATAGGAATTAAGATGTTGCATGAATTTAGTAGCGAGGAATGGGACCAGCAGATGAGCATAAACTTAAAAGCCTATTTCTTAAGTTTTAAATATGCTTATCCTTATCTCAAGCAGCACGAATCAAGCTATGTAGTGAATATGGGTTCTGTCAACAGTTTTGTCGGGCAAGCTAAAACACCTGTCTACATCGCCTCCAAGGGTGCTGTCATTATGCTGACTAAATCAATTGCTATTGATTATGCAGACGAAGGAATCCGCTGCAATGCAGTCTGTCCAGGCATTACAGACACTCCCTTGTTACGAATCCATATGGGTAATAATGAAGGTCTTCTTCAAGATCGTTTACAGCGTGTTCCCACAGGCCGCATACTGACACCAAAGGAAATTGCTGGAACTGTAGCCTATCTTTGCTGTGATGATTCTGCTGGAGTAACAGGGACAAGTATAATAGTAGACGGTGGTTATCTTGCTACTGCCGAATGGAAGGAGGCGCTGTTAGTATGAAAAAACTAAGATTGGCATGTGCCGATTTTACCTTTCCTCTTTTGTCTCATGATAAAGTACTAGACTTGATTGCTTTGCTAGATTGCGAAGGTGTGGATATTGGTCTTTTTAGTGGTCGCTCACATTTAACTCCGGAAAGCGAGTTTAAGCAGATCAACCAGCGGGCTAAAGCGCTGAAAAAACAATTAGAGGATCGTGGCTTAGAAGCTGCAGATGTTTTCTTACAGTTGGATAACGATAGTTCTCTTTATGCAATAAACCATCCTGAAGAAAAACGAAGACAATTCGCCCGTGATGGTTTTCTAAAACTTGTTGATTATGCCGGTGAATTGGGTTCAGACCATATTACCTGTTTGCCTGGGATGTATTTTCCGGGTGAAGAACGAATAGAGTCTATCAAACACTGTTACGACGAATTGAATTGGCGTTTAGAAAAGGTTGAAAGCTCAACCCTTTCTTTTTCAGTTGAGGCTCATGTGGGTTCCCCTTTTACCAGCCCTAAGGGTACAAAAGCTTTAGTGAATTCTGTCCCGGGATTGACCCTTACCTTAGACTACACACATTTTATCCGCAATGGTTATGAACAGCGGGAGATAGATCCTTTGTTAGTCTATGCAAGCCATTTCCATGCCCGTGGTGCCCGAAGGCATCGCTTACAGACTTCTATGACAGATAATATCATTGACTATGAAAAGATAGTTGAAAATTTGAAGAAGGTAAATTATAATAAATGGATAGGCCTTGAATATACATGGATAGACTGGGAGAAATGTAATGATGTAGATAACTTGTCTGAAACCATTCGTTTAAGAGATATTATAAAAGGAGCTTATAGAAAATTTTATTAATCTGGCAGTTACGTTCTTAGAAGTTGTTAAATCGATTCCGAAAGAACCAAATATCAACACTCCGT
>JAJYOQ010000167.1 GCA_021796135.1 Bacteroidota bacterium | reverse complement strand
ATAATACATTATCTGCCTTAGTTTCTTTTTCAGTATAAAGTTCAAATGCCCCGTCATTAAATATATTGCAATTCTGTAACACTTCAACGAAGGAAGTTCCTGAGTGCTCCGATGCTCTTTTTATTATATTCTGGAGATGTTTAGGATCCCTATCTAAAGTTCTTGCAATGAAAGTAGCTTCTGCTCCAATAGCAAGATTTAAGGGATTAAATGGAAAATCAATACTTCCAAAAGGACTGCTTTTAGTTTTTTTCCCTTTCTCCGAAGTCGGGGAGTACTGACCTTTGGTCAATCCATATATTTTATTATTGAAAAGAAGAATATTTATGTCAATATTTCTTCGGCATGCATGAATAAAATGATTTCCGCCGATGCTTAATAAATCACCGTCGCCAGTAGCAACCCAGACTGATAATTTAGGATTGTTAACTTTAACACCTGTTGCAATGGCAGCAGCTCTTCCATGTATTCCGTGAATTCCATATGTATCCATGTAATATGGAAATCTTGATGAACATCCGATTCCCGATACCCAAACTATATTTTCTTTTATAAACCCCAGGTCAGGAGATGTTCTTTGTACCTGTGCAAGGATAGAATAATCTCCGCACCCCGGACACCATCTTACATCCTGGGAAGATGTAAAATCTTTGGATGTATATTTAACTTTTCCGGTTATATTTTCTCTTATATTATTGTCTATCATTTTTTTTCTCTCCTAAGACTTTTAATATCTTATTCTCAATTTCGGAAGATTTAAATGGAAGTCCCTGAATTTTTGTATATGAATCTATTGCAACCGGATATTCACTTTTTAAAAACTTTGCCAGCTGCCCCATATTTAGTTCAGCGCAAATAATATGATTATATTTTTTAAGTATTTCTCCGGTATTTTTCGGAAACGGGTTCAGATACTTAAAATGAGCTTGTGCTACTCTGCCTCCGTTTTTCCTAACTGACGTAACTGCTTCTGATATTGAACCAAATGTCCCTCCCCAGCCTATTACTAAAACATCGGCATCTTTATCTCCAGTAACTTCTAATTCAGGTATGTCATTTTCTATATTCTTAATTTTTTGGGCTCGAAGATGCACCATAAATTCGTGATTATCAGGATCATAATTTACATTACCAGTAATATTCGATTTTTCTAAACCGCCTATTCTATGCTCAAGACCCGGAGTGCCCGGAATTGCCCAGGGTCTCTTTAAATTTTCATCTCTCCTATAAGGCGCATCACCTTCTTTCACTGTCCTGAATTCAACCTTGATTTCAGGAATTTCATCAGGGTCAGGAATTTTCCAGGGTTCTGATCCATTTGCTATATAACCGTCCGAAAGCAAAATAACAGGAGTCATATATTTTGTTGCGATACGAGAAGCTTCTAATGCAATATTGAAGCAATCTGCAGGTGTTGATGCTGCTATGACAACTACTGGTGCCTCTCCGTTTCTCCCATTAATAGCTTGTTGTAAATCTGATTGTTCAGTTTTTGTAGGTAATCCTGTGCTTGGTCCGCCTCTCTGCACATCTATAATAATGATAGGCAGCTCTGTCATCACCGCTAAGCCAATCGCTTCAGTTTTTAATGCAACACCCGGACCGCTAGTAGTTGTAATTGCTAAAGCTCCAGTAAAGGATGCTCCGATTGAAGCTGTAATTGCCGCAATTTCATCTTCGGCTTGAAAGGTTCTGACACCGAAATTTTTATGTTTGCTGAGTTCGTGTAAAATGTCTGATGCGGGTGTTATTGGGTATGATCCAAGAAATAAAGGCAACCCTGATTTTACGGAAGCTGTTACAAATCCTAATGCAATCGCCTCGTTTCCGGAAATATTTCTATATATGCCTGTCGGAAGCTTAGCAGGTTCAACTTCATAACGTGTTGTAAATAATTCAGTATTTTCACCGAAATAATAACCAGCAAGTAATGCTTTTTCATTAGCAGAAGCTAATAATGACATATCCTTAAACTTATCCCTAATCCATTTTAATGTCGGTTCAATAGGTCGACTATAAAGCCAGTACATCATGCCCAATGCAAAAAAGTTTTTACATCTTGCTATTTCTTTAGCTGATAATCCGCTGCCTTCAAGCGCCTTGCTTGTTTGCTGGCTAAGCGGAACAGGCACTATATTAAAACCATCTAGTGAATTATCTTCCAACGGGTTTTTATCATATCCGGCTAATTTTAAATTTCTATCGTCAAATGAGTTAATATTTATTATTATTGTAGCATTGTGCTTTAAGTCTTTTACATTAACTTTTAACGCAGCCGGATTCATTGCAACCAATACATCAGGTGAATCACCGGGAGTTTGAATGTCCCTGCTGCTAAAATGCAATTGAAAACCGCTTACGCCATATGTCGTTCCAACAGGAGCTCTAATTTCCGCAGGATAATCGGGAAGTGTACTTAAGTCATTCCCTACCAAAGCTGTTGTATTTGTAAATTGCATTCCGGTAAGCTGCATGCCATCTCCTGAATCACCGGCAAATCTTACCGTAACATCGGAAAGTTCAAGCGTGTCCTTATCTATTTTCATATCTGTTCACAGACCTTTGCTGTTTAATAATATTTTTACTTAAGATTTATCCGCAATCTTGAAGCATGAATATTCTTTAATAAATATCCTAAACTAAAAATAATGCGATCCGATACTTTATGCAATTGATAAATGCGAATACTTTAGCTTTAAGTGATAAATACCTCATCTATATTTTGAAATCTTTTAAGCAAGGTTTAGATTTACACACCGTGAATAATGAAATACTTAAATATCCGATCGATGAGACACGCTTTTGTATTTTGGATGTAGAAACTACAGGAATTTCTGCTGCACATAATAACATCATAGAAATTGGGATGGTAAAGGTATTTGGTTCAAGAATAATTAAAAGGTATGAATCTTTAATTAATCCCGGAAAAACAATTCCTTATAATATTACTCAAATAACGGGTATTACCACTAATGATATCATTAACGCTCCCTTTTTTGAAGATATTATTGATAATATATCTGAATTTGTTAAGGAAGATATTCTAGTGGGTCATAATTTTTCTTTCGACTTGGGATTCTTGCGCAAAGAATTTCTGTACTGCGGCAAAAATCCATTAACTAATCAGAATTTATGTACATTAAAAATAGCTAGACGATTATACCCGTTTCTTAAAAGTAAGTCTCTAGGTTCTGTAATTAATCATTTAAATATTAAAAATATTTCATCACATCGTGCATTAGGTGATGCCGAGGCAACTGCTCATGCATTCATCAAGATGATTAATGAACTTAAATTAAAGTTTAACCTAAGAACAATTGAAGATTTAATTAATTTTCAAAACTCTCCTCAATCACTTCAATTGAATAATAAGAAAATTAGCAAAAAACTCGGAGAGGATGTCTCGGTGTTACCCGATTCTCCGGGTATTTATTATTTTTTGAATTCGCATGATAAAATAATTTACATTGGGAAAGCAAGCTCACTAAAAAGCAGAGTCAAATCATATTTCTCGCCTACATCTCCAAGAAAAGCAAAAAAAATTGTTCAGCATGCTGCTCGACTTAAAATAGAAATAACTAATTCTGAATTAACTGCTCTGATTACAGAAGCCGAATCAATAAAAATATTAAAACCAAAATTCAATACATTACTTAAAAAATATAGTAATAAATACTTCCTTAGGATTAATTTATCTCACGAATTCCCTTCAATTGAAATATGCAATTCATTTGATTTTGACGGGAATGATTATTTCGGACTTTTCATTTCCAGAAAAAAGGCTCTTTCGGTACTTGATATGATTAATAGAACCTTTGAAATTCGGGAATGTTCTGATAGTGAGTTTTCAAAAGGTCGAAAATGTTTTTTAGCAGATATCGAAAGATGCACAGCTCCATGCATTTCGAATGATAAAGTAAGCTACTCACAAGAATTAGAAAAAATTTACGAATTTCTTTACGGAAAAAATCAATTTGCTCTAAATAGGTTAATAAATAAAATGAAAATCTATTCGGAATCCTTAAAATATGAAAAAGCATCGGAAATAAAGGAATTGATTAATTTAATTCTTTCTCAAACTCATAAGTCATCCCTCCTGGCGGAACCCGTTAACCAAGCAAACATTCTTATCGAGGTTAGCGATTCCTTTTCGAAAGATTATATTCTAATGCTTCAAAGTAAAATATTTATCAAAAAGTATGCATTAGATAATAAAGATTTTTTTGAAAATGCACTTGATGACTATTTTGAAAAAACTATTAGAAGAAATGAATTCCCCAGCGAAGAAGACCTTGAAAAAATTAAAATAACCCTTAATTGGTTAATAAAGAACCGAAATAAAGTGAGAATTTTTTATCTAAAGGATTACAGCTCAAAAAATGACTTGTATATCAAATTGGGGAATATTAACGCATTCCATCAACCTCCTGAAGCATCAACATTTGATGTCAAGAGTTTTCTGAATACATAATTTTTCATTCCAGTTACGTATAAAATAAAATTAAATTGGGCGCATACAATCCCATACCGGATGTCCTTTATTATCCCTTAACTGCAATATAATTCCATTAGAAACAACTCTCGAAGCAAGAATAATATTTTTCCCTTCTAATTGAACATGCGAACCGGAAATTTCAATTTGATCTTGAGGACGAATGGTCAAATTTAAGTATTTAGTAAGCCAAATTGGAGCAATAAAAGCTGGGATAATCTCATTTTTAATCTTTACCAAAACTCTAATTCCTGGTTCCATTCCTTTCATTGGAGAAATATCATCGACTTGTGTCACTTCTCCGATGATTGTATCAACCGTGCCTGTATTATAAAGATTATTAAATTTACTACCATCTTCCCAACCGTCTTTTTTAGACTGTGGGAATAATAAAGGGGAAAATATTAAATAGAAAAGGATAAAGTAAACCGACAAAGTCGTTTTCATTACTAACTCCTTCCTTTGACTGTCTATTATTCAGCCAAAAATCAACCTACCCAATTTTCAGCAAATGTACTGTGCAATAATCTATTTTCTTTTTGAAGAGGAATATTTGATTTAATACAAATAGTTGGTACTTCTGAATAACGCAAAACCTTATTAGCAACATTTCCTGTAATTAGATGAGATAATCCTGTCCAGCCGTGAGAAGCAATAACTATTAGGTCGATATCATTTTTTCTTGAATAACGAAGAATTTGTTCATCCGGAACTCCGGGGTGCAGAGCTTCAATAATATCAACTCCCTGGCAGGAAATTTTGTTAATAAATCTTCTTAATTCTTCTTCAGCATCAAGAATGCGTGATTTCTGGAATTGCTTTTCGTCAAAATTATCTAATAAGCTGTTTTGATTATAGACTGGTTCAATAATGTGCAGTACGTGAAGCATCGACTGTTTTTGCTGAGCGAGTGTATAACCAAATTCTAATGCTTGCAATGAATTTGCCGAAAAGTCAGTGGGGACTAAGATGTTCTTAAAGTTCACCATAACATCCTCCTTATAAATTAAACACTATATAAGAACTGATATTTAGACGAACAAAGCCATCAATTGTTTCGTAACTTCGTTTAGATCAAACGGCTTGTAAAAAATGGTATTTGCGTATTTTCTAATACTTTTATCAAAGTCCTTTACGTGGTTATCATATACATATGTTAGTACAACCAATAATTGAGGCTTTATTGCTTTTATTTTTGAACAAAATTCTTCAATTTGTTTTGATGGTTCGGTATCTATTATCACCATATCCAAATTGAGATTTGAAGTCATAATATTTAAAACAGAAAAATCAGTTGTCGTTGTAACGTTATAATCATCATGCAAATACATTAAAAAATTTAAACACATAGTTGCGTCAGAACTAAATATTATGACGTTTTTCATACCTTAATATTTTCCATTAATTAATTTAATTAGGTAAGTTCTATTTTAATGCCAATTTATTAAAATGGTTAAATAAAGGTAAGAAATAATTAAAAGTATCTAATTTTAGCAAAATGAAGCAATTTGCGGCATTAATAAATATTAATGCATTAAATTTTTTCTCATTTGTGGAAATGAAAAAATTTTTCTTTTAAAGATTGAGAAGGAAAACCCATGACTAAGTTCTTGAAATTATCCTGATTTCAAGCTTTAATGTCAAGTTCTTTCAACTTTCTATAAAGAGTTGATAATCCAACATGTAACAAATCAGCAGTCTTTTCTTTATCAAAACCATTATTCTCAAGGGCTTTAAATATATATTCTCTTTCAAATTTATTAACCGATTCTTCAAGCGATCCAAGTTTAGTAAAATCAGGTATTGCTAGTTTGGAAGTGAATGTCTGCGGTAAATCGGCAACTGTTATAAAATCAGTCTTACAAAAAATTGCTGCTCTTTCAAGAGTATTCTCCAGCTCTCTTATTTCACCTTTCCACTCATAATTTAAAAGCGCCCTCATTGCATCGCTATCGATTCCTTTAATATTCTTATTTAATTCTTTCCGATATTTATTTAAGAAATGATCTGCTAATAACGGTATATCTTCCTCCCGTTCCTTTAAAGACGGCAGATTTATTTCGACAATATTTAATCGATAATAAAGATCTTCTCTAAACTTTCCTGCGGCTACTTCTTCTTTCAAATCTTTATTTGTTGAAGCAATAAATCTGACATTCACTGAGATAGGAACTGTTGATCCGACTGGTGTATATTCTTTTTCCTGCAATACCCTTAGTAATTTAACTTGAAGTTGAAGAGGTAATTCGCTTATTTCATCAAGGAAAAGCGTACCTCCGTCAGCTGCCTTTACTAATCCTTCTTTATCAGCAATTGCTCCTGTAAATGCTCCTCTTTTATGCCCAAATAATTCACTTTCAATCAAATTTTCCGTAATAGTTCCGCAATTCACAGATATAAGAGTTTTATTTTTTCTTTTGCTATTATAATGAAGTGCACGGGCTACTAATTCCTTACCGGTGCCGCTTTTTCCTGAAATTAAAACTGTAGAATCTGTATCTGCAACTGTCTGAATCATATCAAATATTTTTCTAATTGCAGGACTTTTACCAATAATATTTTCAAAATCAAAATTTCTTTGAATTTCTTTCCTTAATAATCTGTTTTCAAGAATTAAGGTTCTAACTTCAAATAATCTTTTAATTTTTATTAAAAGTTCGTCAAATTCAACTGGCTTTAAAAGATAATCGCTTGCTCCGTTTCGTAATGCTATAATTGCTGTGTCTAATGATCCAAAAGCAGTAATAATAATTACTGCAGTTTGTATGTTTAATTTCTTGATTTCTTCAAGCAATTCTATGCCTTTCATTTCAGGCATTTCAAGATCAGTTACCACAAGGTCAAATGATTCTTCTAATAGTTTATTATATGCTGCTTTTCCGTTCTCTGCCTCCTGCACATAATATCCTTCCTTCTTCAGTACAAAAGATAACGACTCTCTTATTATATCTTCGTCATCAACAACTAATATTCTTTCCATATATTCCTCTTTTTTTAAGGATGAATCGGTAATGTAATGGTAAATGTAGTGCTTTTCCCTGGTTTGCTTTCTACTTTTATATCTCCTTGAAAACTTTTAATTATCCCATAACTAACCCACAATCCAAGCCCTGTGCCCTTTCCGGCTTGCTTTGTAGTAAAAAAAGGTTCAAATACTTTAACTAAATTATTCTCTGGTATACCCTTACCATTATCTTTAAAAGTAATTATTACATTTTCGTCTGATAAATCTGTAGTAATTTCAATTTTCTTTTGTTGTGTTGAAATCTCTATTTCTTCAATTGCATCAACAGCGTTTAATAAAATATTGACAAATATTTGTTGAATTTGATCAGAAATTAAAGGAAGTAATGGTATCTGCTTGTTTAAATCGAGAATAAAAGATATATCCTTCGCCTTTGCTCCAACTTTAGTAATCTCTATTGCATCTACTACATTTTGGTTTATATCGGTTAGCTGTAGTTCATAATTAGAAGGTCTTGAAAAATCAACCAAATCCCGTATAATTTTTGAAATTCTAGTTACTTGCTTTTTTATCAATTCTAATTTTTCTTTAGCAAATTCATCACTAGTTGATCTCTGAACTACCTGCACTAAAGCAGAAATTGAAGCAAGTGGATTTCCTACCTCATGAGCGACACCGGCTGCTAAAGTCCCGATACTTTCCATTTTTTGTGTATGGATAAGCTGTTTTTCTAATAATTTCTTTTCGCTTAAATCCCTATGAATACCAAAAAATCCTGTAACAGATCCATCATTATCCAAAATGGGCGAAATAAGTAATTGAGTATAAAACGGATCTCCGTTTTTTTTCTTATTCTCGACTTCAC
>JAJYOQ010000166.1 GCA_021796135.1 Bacteroidota bacterium | reverse complement strand
GGGGTTGGTTTTTTTGATTACATTTTACAATAATGTCATCACTGCCAGCCAGCATACCTTTGGGATTAAGAGAAATAAATCCCGTGAGGGATGATATTATTATAGAATACAAACAAAAAAAACAAATAAAACCCCGAAGGGATGACATAAAAAGCCATTATATGTATCTAAAATCAAAAGTATCAGACCGGTTTTCAATCAAAAACAGAGTTATTAAATTGACGCCTATACGCCATAAATACCGGGCTTCAGCCCCATTTGTGATATTTATGTGGCTAAAGCCAACATCATTTTTTGTTGATTTAATCCCCGCCATAAACCAGCCTGCCCCGTATGCGGGGCAATTGATGAATAAATTCTAAGGGCACTTCTAAAAACTTCAATATTCTTTGCGAACGTTGCGTATTCTTTGCGTTCTCTACGTTAAATATTTGTAAATGATAGTTTTTAGAAGTGCCCTTAAGTAATAAAAATTTAAATGGCTTGTTTTTGTAATGATATAATCGTCACTCGTTACTCGTCACTAATTATTAGTAAATCAAATAAAGGCAATAACAGCAGCCCACGAATTCATTCGTGGGTAAAGAAATGAAAATCTACCTTTTAACCGATTCATCGGTTTCTGAATTTCCGTTTTATAATGATATAAATTGTTTTTCGTATATAAATATTATTTTGTCTAATTGTTTCGCCACTCTGTAGTTCTTTTATTTTTTTGTATGATTTTCTACTAATATGCCGCACCGCTAGTGCTTTTTCCTAAAACAAAAACTGTCATTTCGACCGAAGGGAGAAATCCCACGAATAGCTCAGGTAGTTGAATTGAATATGGGATTTCTCCTTCGATGACCTGTCTACCGGACAGGCAGGCTCAGTCGAAATGACACAAAAAGTAGTTGTCATTTCGACCGGAGGGAGAAATCCCACGAATAGCTCAGGTATCCGGGTTGAACATGTGATATCTTCTTACTTTGAATTTTGAATCCACAGCGGATAAATTTTGAATTTCCTCGTTCCCAACGTCTCTGCCGTTAGGCAGATTCCGCATTCAAAATTCAACATTAATTTAAGTTCAACATCCTTACTTATCCCTATTATGAATATTTTTTTACCATATAATTAAGTATATTATATTTAAAAAATAAATGAACTGACAAATCTTGAATAATTATTATGGGCACTTCTAAAAACTTCAATACCTGCCTGCCGGTAGGCTGGTTCTCTGCGAACGTTGCGTATTCTTTGCGTTCTCTGCGTTAAATTTTTATAAAAGAAAGTTTTTAGAAGTGTCCTTATTTTAATTCTGATTTTAAAATTAAATAGATAAACTTAAAAAGAAATTTATTATGCAAAATTCTCCCAAAGGATTGGGCTCCCAATCAAACATAAATGATTTTTTAGAATCGTTATCTAAACTTCCACTGGATGATCAGCTAATGATTTCTGAAATAATTCACAAGAGGGTTATCGAAGAAAAAAGGAAAGAATTAGCTAATTCTGTTAAAGAAAGTAAAGAAGAATACCTTTCAAATAAAACTAAAAGAGGATCCGTTGAAGATTTTCTTAAAGATTTGGAAAGTGAATGATAATTCTTAACTGGGCTTGCTATGTTGATTATGATTTGAGAATTGTATTTGATTTTGTAAAAAACAAGACGACAGATGAAACTGAAATCTTATTAATGAATATAGGATCGCATGATGAAGTATACTAATGTTGCTATTTATAAGTGAATCATGCCGTTAGGCAGATTCCGCATTCAAAATTCCTTCAAGCGGTAACACATTAGTAGCAGTTAAACAGAAAAAAACCATTAAAGCTCCGGAGGAGCGACATATAACCATAGCGAACAAGATTATTGTTCCTTATGTAAAACCCTTTTCCTGTAACTTATTATCTTCCCCTTTTAATTTCTAATTCCCAATTTTTAATTTTTAATTTTTAATTTTTAATTCCCAATTTCCAAGCTTATAAAGATTTGAGCAATAAATTTGAATACACTGCAATTTTTATTTTTCTTTTATATACAATTGTACTGGCATTAGGCTCAAATCAAAAATATCCAACAAAGATTTATTACAACAATTTTTTCCCTTATCTTGCAGATAAACCGCTCTCTGAAGATGGCTATTATGAACTTACGGTAGCCTGGAATATTGCTGAAGGAAAAGGGATAACATATAATTTTAATAGACCGACAACCGGTATACAGCCATTATCGGGATTTGTTTTTGCCGCGATTGCTAAAGTTGTAATTGCAGCAGGTGGGAATAAGACAACTTTTGTAAGAGCAATAATAATCTTTTCAATTCTGCTCGAAGTATTGTTTTTCTTTATTGTGAAAAATATAAGCAACGCACTATTTCCTGTTTTAGAAAAAAAATGGTTCGGCATATCCGCTGTAATTGCAACTCTTCTTAACTTTGAACTTTTAGTTTATTTTACCAACGGTTTGGAGACAGGACTATATCTTACAGTTTTAGGAATAAGCCTCCTTTACTCTTTTTATTATTTTAAAGGTGAAAAAAAATTCCGCCAATCAATTATCCTCGGTACATTATTCGGTCTTTGCGGTCTTGCAAGAATTGATTTTCTTGCGATACTGGCAGTAATGTTGTCAAGTAATGTATATTATAAGAGATTAACAATTAAGCAATTTTTTATAATATGCTTTACGAGCTTTGCCGTAATTATACCCTGGATATTTTATATATATAAAACCACCGGGTTTATTTTCCAATCATCAGCCCGGGCGGAAACATCTTGGCTTAATCCGGGCAATCTTTTATTAAGAGCTAAGGGAATGTCTTTAGCGCTAATGCAGCATTTAACGCCGGATATTTATACGGGTAATAAGAATATTGTTTTGGTCATTGTATTTATAATTACAATTATAACTGCGTATATTTTGTTAGATGATAAAAGGATATTGCATCAGTTTGATAAAGACAATATTAAAATATTCAAAACGTGGTCTATAGGAATTTTGTTCCTGATGTTTGTTTACTTACTATATTCTTCCGCTGATTATTTTTATTTAAGATATACGGCTCCTTTATTAATAATAATTCTGCCGTTCTTTACAATACTTTTAACTTCAAAAATAAAAGGGATTAAAAGGAAAAAATTACAAATTGGATTTGCATCAGTTGCGGCTATTTTTTTTATTCAAGCTGTCTTATATTTTCATTCGGGAAGAATGGGTGTTCAACAAAGCTTAAGAATAGCGTATATTAAAAACCATTTTAACGATAAGGCAGTGATTGGATGCTTTCAAAGCGGTGTAACCGGATATTACGATTCCAATGTGTATAATCTTGACGGCAAAATGGATAATGTTGTTTCAAATTATTCTAAATCAGGCAGATTTGACAGGTTTATTGACAGCACAGGAATAAATGTAATTTTGGAATGGGGTGATGTTGTAAATATGTTCGAAAAAAATTATCTAAAGAAAAACTGGATAGAATATAATAAAAACATCGGAGATAACCGGACTGTTTGCTTAGTGCGTAAAGATGATTTAGGAAAAATAATAATAAATAGATAATTTAAAAATTAATCCGTTGTACGAAATTCCCGATAACGCAGTCAAGATGGGGTCAATAGAAATCCCGGGTAGATACAAATAGTTGTCATTTCGAATCCGGCTTAAGCCGGTGAGAAATCCCACGAATAGCCTTCATTTTATACACAGAAATATTTTTATGAAAAAACTTCTTTTACTTTTTCTTATTAGTTCAAGCACGCTGCTTGCTCAAGTTGTTTCTGAACCGGCTACATCGAGTGTCTATGATTTTTTAAATAGGCTTTCAATTAAGGGCTTAATAACATTTAATGATGAATTAAGACCGCTTTCAAGAGATCTTATTGCAGGGAAATTAATTGATCTTCAGGGTAAAGTATCTGAGCTGAACAGCATGGAAAAGAAAGAATTGAATTATTATGAAAAGGATTTTTATGTAGAGATAAAAAATAAGACTGGTCATTTTGCAAATCCGGAACAACATTTTTTTGATTATAAAAATAAAGGCGGATTTCATGCCTTTACGTATGCGGATAGTACTTTCTCAATAAACGCGGATTTAATTTTAGGCTATACAAAAGCAAGTATGTACGGCTCATCTTATTCTCACTTTAGGAACGGAGTTAAGTTCTATGGATATTGGACTAAACATTTAGGCTTTAGCTTTAATTATCATGACAACACAATTGATGGAAATACAATAGACCAAAAAAGAATACTTACCCCGGAGACCGGTGTCGTACTTACTCAGTCTTCCGTAAATTCAATTAATTATGATAGGGTAAGAGGGGCGGTAACTTACTCATGGAACGGCGGGGATGTTTCTATCGGTAAAGATAAAATGGAATGGGGAAGTGGCGTAAGCGGACAAATAATATTAAGCGATAAAGCCCCCTCTTTTCCGTATATAAAATTAGAATTGCAGCCGGTTTCATGGTTAAAGTTTGTTTACTTTCACGGCTGGCTTTCATCAGGAATAATAGATTCATCAACTATAAGAACTAATGCAGTTGATGGAAGGAATAGCTATTTACCTGTAAGCAAATATATAGCTTCGCATATATTATCAATATATCCATGGGATGATTTTTCATTTTCTCTTGGAGAATCAATGATATATAGCGATAGATTGCAGCCGATTTATTTTATCCCGATTTTATTTTTTAGGGCAGTTGATCATTACTTAAGCGATAGCAGCAATACAGGCTCTAATGCTCAGATATTCGGAAATTTGGTTTATAAGTATGCTCCGTTAAGATTAAAATTTTATTCCTCGCTCTACATTGACGAATTGACGTTTACCGGATTCTTGAATGGCAATAACCGCTCTGATATAGGTTATACCGTTGGTTTACAATCTGTTGATCCGGTAATTAGCAATTCATTATTTACAATTGAATACACAAAGATTTCGCCTTTTAATTATATGAACTCAAATGATGCACAGCATTATTCAAATCACGGTTATCAGCTCGGGCATTGGATTGGCAGCAACGGGGATGAAATTTATTTATCGTACACGCAAAATATACTTAGGGGGCTAAGTGTAAGTTTGTCAGGAGACCACGTTAGGAAAGGACAAATTGAATTGCCGTCGCAGCAATACCAGGATCCTTATCCTTCAACATTATACGGTCCGAGATTATCTATTACGGATATGGGATTAAATGTTAATTATGAAATAATGAACAATGTATTTGCCAAAGTTTATTATCAGCATACAAATGCATCCGGGAATAACGAGGGAAGACTGCCGGATTTTGAGATGGGCAGTCATAATTCATTTGGGTTGGCAGTCGGATATGGGATGTAGGAAAAGGGTTTGTGGTGATAGCATAAATTCGAGAACAAATGCTTGAATAAACTCAAGTTCCCCGCGGTTGAATATAACCCGTTAAAACCGTCTGATTTATACCGTTTAGAAAAAGCAGCCCACGACTTCAAGTCGTGGGTTCCAAAAACATAAAACCTTTTTTCTTAACCGTTTCAACGGTTTTAATACCTAAATAAAAGCTATCGATCAACCTGAGTAAGTGAAAGAATCATGAAATAATTCCCCAATATTCCATTACTCCATTATTCCAACACTCCATTGCTCCCAAAAGAAATCTTGCGTAAGCTGATTTAAACAAGCTAACTCAAATTCCCCGCAGTTGCAAGTAATCCGTTAAAACCGTCTGATTTATTCGGTTCAACAAAAGCAGCCCACGACTTCAAGTAGTGGGTTCCATAACATAAAACCTTAATTTTTAACCGTTTCAACGGTTTTAATTCCTAAACAAAAACTATCGATCAACCAGAGTAACTGAAAGAATCATGAAATAATTCCCCAACATTTCATTACTCCATATTCCATATTCCATACTAATTTGTTAAGAGTATTTATTAATACAAATATGAGTATATTTGTAAAAAATAAATTACAAATATGAAAAAACGATTTCTGTATCATGATTTGATCAAATATCTTGATCATAAAAATGCGCTTGTAATTACCGGTATGCGGCAGGTAGGTAAAACTACTTTAATGAAACAAATTTTTGATGAGGTGCTCTTTCCGAAATTATGGTTTGATTTTGATAATCCTTTGGATATGCTGCATTTTGAAAATATAGATTATGATGCAATATATAACACTTTATTAAAGGAAAGCGGTTTAAAAAACGAAAGGCTATATGTATTTATTGATGAAATCCAAAATCTGCCGGAAATTACTAAAATAATAAAATTTCTAATTGATAAATACAAAGTTAAATTTATTGTTACCGGCTCTTCAAATTATTATCTAAAGAATTTATTCCCTGAATCGTTGAGCGGTCGTAAATTCTTATTTATCCTGCCTGCGATGAGTTTTAAGGAGTATCTATTTTTCAAGGATAAGATTAATGAGGATGAAGTTTCCGGTATCGGAAATAATATTGATAATGTATTGATTGAGTATTCCTTGCTTGAGTTTAAGAAATATGAGCAGGACTACAAGGAGTATATGGAGTATGGGGGATTTCCTGAGGTCGTCACTACTGAGAACATGAAGACAAAAAAAGAAGTTCTGCGTAATATTTTTGCTTCATTTTTTGAAAAGGATATTCGTTTACTTTCTGATATAAAAGACATCCGGGAATTAAGGGATTTGATTTTGTTATTAGTACCGCGAACCGGTAATATGCTCGATTTAACTAAGCTGTCATCTGAATTAGGTATCAGCAGGGTTAAATTATATGATTATTTGGAATTTCTTCAGGGCGTGTTTTTTATAAAGCTAATTCCCAAATTTAGTGGGAGTATAGATAGATCAGTAGCCGGAGGCAAGAAAGTATATTTTTCGGATAATGGGTTATTAAATATTATCGGCAAAGTAAATGACGGTCAGCTTTTTGAAAATACTATTGCAAATCAATTAAGTGCATACGGTGAATTATCCTTTTATAACAAAAGAAATACAGCGGAAATCGATTTTATAGTTAATAAGGAAATTGCATTTGAGGTTAAATTAAAAGCCGTCGAGTCTGATCTTACAAGGCTTGAGAATATTTGCAGCAGGATAGGAATTAATAAGAGTTTTCTCATTAGCTTAAATTATTCCAAAGCCGCAAGGACAATTTATCCTATGTCTATTTAATTGGTGACAAGTAAGCAGTCGGGCTACGCCCTCCTACAGTTAGCCATTAATAGAGAAGTAAGGTCTAAATAATGTAAACTAATTTTAGGACTTACCAAAGTAACGAGTGTCCCAAAGTCTCAGCATAGCCAGATTGAGAACCTGCATTTGGGAAGGTGAAAGTAACTGCAAAACCGAGGTTTAGGAAAACCTCGATGGTTTCTCATTATGTAATGATAACTTTTGTGTAAGCTGACTTAAATAAGCTATCTCAAGTTCCCCGCAGTTGAATGTAACCCGTAAAAATCGTCTGATTTATTCCGTTTAGATAAAGCAGCCCACGACTTCAAGTAGTGGGTTCCATAACATAAAACCTTAATTTTTAACCGTTTCAACGGTTTTAATTCCTAAACAAAAACTATCGATCAACCAGAGTAACTGAAAGAATCATGAAATAATTCCCCAACATTTCATTACTCCAAAGGTTGCGTAAGACGAGTTAATTAGAGTAAAGAAGCTTCATAAGTGGCTGACAACCATAATTTAGAGATCTTTGAAAGGCAATTGCGAACATTCAATCAATAATCCCCTGTTATCTTACAGCCGCAGAGCGGTGAAACATTAGTAGCAGTTAAACCGAAAAAAAACATTAAAGCTCCGGAGGAGCGACATATAACCATTGAGAACAAGATTATTGTTCTTTATGTCAAACCATTTAGTTGTCATTTCAACCAGAGGGAGAAATTCCACGAGTTGCTTAGACAGCTGAGTAGAGCATGGGATATCTCAGTCGATGATTTATCCCGTATGCGGGACTCCTTCGATATGACATGGAGAAGTAGTTGTCATTGACCAGAGGAAGAAATCTCACGAGTAGCTTAGGTACACGAGTTGACCATGAGATATCTCAGCCGAAGACCTGCCTGCCGGTAGGCAAAATTCGACATTCAAAATTCAAAATTCCTTAACCTTCAAAATTGTTTTGGGAAGGGGAAAGAGAAGGGGGTTGATTTATTTAGACAATTATTTTATTTTGTAGCACAAATGTGAAACAAATGGAAATAAAATATGGCAACAAAAACAGCAATTGTTAGGGCAAGGTTAGAACCGAAGTTAAAGAAAAAAGCAGAAAAAATCTTTGAAATTGTTGGCTTAACCGAATCCGAAGCGGTGAGATTATTTTATAAAAATGTTGTATTAA
>JAJYOQ010000004.1 GCA_021796135.1 Bacteroidota bacterium | reverse complement strand
AAATAAAATTTTTTATCTCCCGTAACTCTTTTTTTTCATCTTGAATAATTGTTCCATTATAGTAATAATTTGATAAATAATTTTACTTTAATAGCAAAAGCTTTTTAACTGCTGTAAAATTCCCTTCTCTTAATTGATAGAAGTAAACGCCGCTTGAAAGATTAGCTGCATTAAATTTTACGTCATACTTCCCTATGGTTTTATATTCATTGACAAGCGTTGCAGACTCACGTCCTAATACATCATATATTTTTAAAGTAACTAAACCGCTGTTCGGTATTTCATAATGAATTGTTGTTGAGGGATTAAAGGGGTTGGGATAGTTCTGATAAAGCGCAAAGGCTTTAGGTAAATTGCTAATGCCGTTATTTACTCCGGTAGGGAGTATAGATATATTAATTCCTGTTACGATTGGATTACTTGTTAAGTTTATATCAACTTTTTGTGGGTATGTTACTTTCTCATATCCAATTTTATTTGCGATGACGCTATAATGTCCGTTAAGGAGCGATGGTATGTTATAATAGCCGCTGTAATTAGAAATGCTGGTTGAAACGGTATCGCCTAATGAATCAACCGCAACTAATAAAGTTCCGCTTAAAGGTGAATCGGAATTAGATTTTATGACGCCGGAAATTTCTCCTCCAATGGAATTTAATTTTTCCATTATGACAAATATATTGTTAACGCTCATATTGCCTGTTAGATTAATCGTATTAAGACTGTCGCCATAATATTGACTCTTGTAGCCATCCATATAAAATAACAAAACATATTTTCCGCTTTTAAGATTCCCGATAAAAAACCTTCCGTCATTTCCCGATTTTGTACCTGTCCACGTTCCGCCGTTTGCGGGGATAGCATATACTTCTACTCCGGCAAGCCAAACGGGATCGCCGACTAAACCGGATATTGAATTACTCCCGGGATTGGGTTTTGTTAAATTAAAATCTATTCCGGTTGCATTAGAACTGTCTTTATTTACAATAACAGGCGTTGCGTCGAAGCTGTCATAAACATCTTTGTAATATTCAAAAATGTATCCCGGTTGATAGGCATACAAAGTATAGCTGCCCTCAAAAACTTGTATAGTATAATTTCCGTTTTTATCTGTCCCGATAAAAGTCGAATCATGATTCTCTGAAGAATTTACAGCAATAAAAACATTGCTTAACGGCTTTAATGTTATCGCATCCCTAATGGTGCCTGAAATGCTGCAAAAAGTAAGTGTCGGGAAAATAAAATTTATATTTGAAGTATCATTACTAAATACTGCAATATCAGCATCATTAAAAGACTGCTTATTGTTGTAATACTGACTGCGATTGGTCAGCATGTTTCCTTGAACATAACTAACATAGGCATTCAGGTAATAAGCTCCGGAATCAACTGCAATAGAATAATTTCCATTAATGTCGGTGCGAGTCGAGTAGGAATTATCTTCGGTTATATTCTGTAACCAGATGAAAGCATTATTGAACGCCTTACCATTATCATATTCCACTTTACCGGAAACCATGACGGTCTTCGGCTTAGGCTTAGGAGTAAGTATTATATCAGGACCTTTAATACTATCCCCGTTATTAATATAAATTTTAGTTTGAAGTGTATCATAAACGAGGCGTGTAAATGTTAGGTTCGCATAAGTAGTGCTTTTTGCGGAATCATAAAGCAAAGAATAAAATTTTAGCTGGAACTCTCCCTTGAAATTTGAATACACAGGGTCGGCGCCGGTTGCTTGAACATATACATTGGGAAGAATTTGTCCGGATGTATCTTTTGTAACTGCGGAATAATACGCTGTTACCTGTGCGGTTGTTATGTTTTGAACCGCGATAAATAAAATCGCAGCTAATAAAGAACCATATTTGTTTTTCATGGTATCCTCCTCAAAAAATAACTTTCCTTTTTAAAGAAAAGAATAAGTGATAAGGCAATTTTATTTGTTTGAATTGTCTTTGAAATTCCATAACGGAAAATTACATGTCTGAAACACTTTAAGGTAGTTGTTAATGGCGTGAGCATTGCTGCTGTTCCCCGAGTAAATCAATCTTGCATTTATTTTTCGTATTCATCTTAAGCCAAATACGTTATCCCGATAAATTCTTGGACTAAGTTAAATAATTACCATTTGATCTGCAAAATAATTCTATAAATATAAAGTGGGGCCGCTGTTTAGTGGGACTGACGGTTGTTCAAGACTTCAAATAAATATTCATTACCTTTCTTTTCTTGGCCCCGCATCAAGTGCGGGGTAAACTCCAGAAAAGAAACCCCGCATAGGTTGCGGGGCAGGCGCCAGAACATGCACTTAAAAAGAATTGCTAAAATTTCTCTACGTTACGCTAAGAGAAAATAACTCGCCCGACATGCCTGCCGGTAGGCAGGTAGGAATCGGGCTCAAACATATTTTCTCTTTACGCTTCACTTCGTGAAATTTCTTAACGCAATTCTTTTAATGTGCGAAGGCATCGTTACTTTTTTAGAATGTGGTTTATTTGTGGTTGGGTAAATATTCATGGTTCAGAGGAAGGATCATTTCACTTGGGGAGGAGGAATAGAAGGAGATCAGATAATCGGGCACTATGCCTTTGGCGTGGTTTTTTTGGGGATGCGGAACGAAGGCAGAATTTTTTGTTCCAAAAATTGTGACTGAGTGAAGCATAAGAAAAACCATGACAAAGACTACTGCAGATAACTATTTTCTGCAACGGATCTGTACCGGGCGGGAGGGTCATTTCTGAGGTGGGTTTCTGTCTTGCGCCAATGAAGCTGCGGAGGGCGTGGCGAGAGCGGGAGCCGTGCCCGGAGCAGCGTCAGACGCCGGTGATAAGGGTCGGTGCCGAGTTTACATAAGCCCATATTATAGGACAGGACAGAAAGACAAGGGTAAGTTAAGATGATTAGTCTGTACTATAATATGCCTTATGTAAATCTGGCTTCCAAGGGTAAGTTCCGGTGACTGCGCTTCCCCATGCTAAGTAAGTTTGACAAGGAAATATTTTTTTTGTTTTTGTGTAGTGAGGGAAGGAATTTTGAATTCTTAATTTTGAATGTTGAATTAAAGAAAAAGGAAACGGATTTTTGGTGTCATTATTGGATATCCCCATAACTCTCCGAGAGTCCGGCGTGGCGGCACTAGACGCCCGCCTATAACTTCTAAGATTTGCGTAAGCAAATTCTTCTATAGTCAATTATCAGAATTCTGGTTTAGTATCCAATGATTAACTACAAAGAAAAAGAAAAGACTACCAATGTTTTTTGGCAACATTATTGTTTTTACCCGGACAAAATGGAAAAAATAAATGGGCGGCTCACCTGAGCGAAGGCACGATTTTTTGGGTTTGCAAAAATCGTGACTGAGCGGGTGTTTTTCAATTATCAATTATCAGTTATCAATAATGATGACAAAAAAAACGACGACACTACCAATGTGGGGGTTTTCTTTCACGAATAGGCTGTAATGCAAGGCGGGGCGACACGAAGTAAAGAGAATCTAAGATAGAACAGTCAAACTGAAGTAAGGGAAATCTAGGATAGAAAGATCAGTTAAGTGTCTGCATCCGCCGGGAGCTATGACGAGTCTTAATTTGGAGATGTGCTTAAGCATCTTGCTGCGGAATGAGTCTTCGAATGGAGCGGCAAGTTGCGCCGGCTCTGTCTATTCGGGGAAAATAGCTTGCGACTGAGCGTAACGAGAACGGAACGAAGCGGAGTGTAGTGAAGTGGAGCGAAGGAGTAAGTTATTTTCCCCATTTAATGGAAAGGTTAGTTCAAATTTGCGGGATAATTAAAATACTTAATCATAAATAGGACTAAAATACTTCGATAAGATTGCCAATTCATTTTGGTACTAAATTAAGGTACGTAGAGAAATTATCAACAAAGATAAAAATATTTATTTTTCGCCTACAAAAATCATTAAAGCGTTCTTTTCCACACCATTGAATGTTTGTGCGCCGACCTCTATTCCGATTAAAAAAAATGCTTTTTGAACCCATCCGCTTCCATTAAAACTAGAATATTTATTTTTTACCATCAAAATAACGCCTTTGCCTGACATGCCAATCATTGGGTTTACTCCTTCGCACGAATATCCTGCTTTTATGAGCATGTTTCTTATTTGGTTGGCAAAATTCATTGGTTCAAATTCATCGACTGAGCCGATAATAATTTTACCTTTGGGTTTAAATTGCAAGAAATTGACAAATTCATTTATTTGTTTAGGGGAAATGACGCGTGGTGCCTGTATTTTTTCAATTTCTTCTTTTGCACTATCAAGTTTTGTTTTGGTAGTTTCATATTTCAAATTAAGAGCGCTGTCCACGACGTTTGCAATTTTTTTATTTAATTCCATTTTTTCATTTAGTTTATTAACGTTTTTTGATTGGCTTTCAACATTAGTTTTAGTTGAATCTAATTCACTTTGTAATGAAATTATTTTCTGTCTATTAAATTCAGAGATTTGGTCGTTTACCCATTTTGTTACTGGAGTCGCTATAAGAGCACAAATAAATGGAATATATATCCATTTTTTGAGCTTATTTGAGACATTATTATGTTCTTTTAACCAGGTTAGGATGATGCCGCTAATGATTCCAAATAATGTTATATAAAAACCGAATAAGGTAAAGAATGAAAAAAAATTATTCATGTTTGAGATCCATATTAATTATGTTTCTTGCTTAGTATTCAGGGGAACTTCGCGAAAGGCTCTATCCCAAATATAAGAATAATGATTAAGATTTATTTTAGGAGTACTCGTTGTTACAATACGTTTGATAGCTTCATCAATACTAATAACGAGTTTGAGAGGCTTTAGAATTTCTTTTTCCATTAGTTATATTTTTTCTTTTGCATAGGTTACTTCAAATTAAGGTGAAATTAATTTAATGAATTTCCTAGTAAAAACAGATAGCTTTGAGAATATTCTTCAGTGCTAAAGAGTGTTTTATTAAATGATTAATTTACATTTATGAAAAATAAAGTTGCTTAATTGATTTTTATTCCTTGATAAAAAGCAGACTAATATTTAAGTTTGGTATGACTCTTTCAAAAGGTTCTCCCCTGCCTTTTGAAGAAAAAGAGTTAGGTCCCGGTGGTCGCCCGATCATTGGGCTTTTTTATTTTAAATTTGAGTAGACTTGAGCCGGGATGGATACCCACTAACATTTTTCTTGTATGCTCAACTTCTTTAGCAAGGATTTTTTCATCGGGTAAGTTTAGCTTGTATTCAGCGGCAAGAACTTTATTCGGCAGTCCTTCCAAAGCGTACTTTGCAACAGCGGAATCCTTTTCAGCGCAAAGTATCAAACCAACAGGGGGGTTTTCATCTTTATTACTCCAATGTGTTTTTGCATAGTTTAAGTACATGTGCATTTGACCGGCGTCGGAGTGCGTAAATTTTCCTACTTTCAAATCAATAACAACAAGACACTTTAGTTTGCGATGAAAGAAAAGCAAATCGACTTTATACCAAGTGCCTCCTATTCTTAATCTTTTCTGCCGGCCTATAAATGCAAAGTCTCCGCCGAGTTCCAGCAAGAAATTTTCCAAATGTTTTATTAAAGCTTCTTCCAATTCGCTTTCGGAGTATTCGTCTTTCAAACCTAGGAACTCTAAAACAAAAGGATCCTTTATTTCTTCTTCAGCGCTAACAATGTCACCGGCTATTGGTTTTTCGCCTTTCTTAAGCATTGCTGATTTGTTTTTAGAAAGCAGTGTCCGTTCATAAAATTGTGTTGAGATTTGTCTGTCTAACTGGCGAACAGACCAGCCACTGCGGAGTGCTTCGGATTCGTAAAACATTCTTGCTTCTGAATCTTTAACAGATAATAGGCGAACATAATGAGACCAGGGTAATGGAAATAACTTTAACAGTTCAGATAATAAAGATTGTGCAGACGATGTCTGGAAAATGTTATTGACAATAATAGATTTATCGGGTGGTGTATATTGAATGTTAATATCTCCGGAAGATTTTCCAGACAGTGTATGGAAAATGTCAGAGTACGACGAGTAAAAATTTTTCATCAAGAAGATATTGCTTTTACCAAATCCTCTTCCAAATTTAGATGTAAGATCATTTGCAAGATTTTCAATTAAACGATCACCATAATATTCGGAGCGGTCCATGCCTTTGTATTCATATTCAACAATTCTTCTTCCTACTTCCCAATATGTTGCTGTAAGAATTGTATTAACCGCTCTTGCAGATGTTCTTCTTGCTGTTTCGAGTATTGACGAGATATCTTTAATAAGAGAGGTATAATTATTATCTAGGGTCGGAATATTATTTTTCTTTTTTGTCATGGTAATCCCTCAATTAAGGTAAAATTGAATTTCACAAATTATTAAGACGATGTAATTATTAATAATCATGTTAAAATATATTTATTAAGTTTTTATTATACAAACAATATGAATAGGAGGGTAGATTTATTTTTTGACTTTTCCCGACAATGGCGGGACGGAGACACGGGAGATTTCGGATTCGATTTTTTTGTTGATGTCGTCTTTTACTTGGTCGAGCTTTTCTAAAAGTAATGCGGTGTTGACTTTGTATTTCATTTCGGATTCGATGATGGAAATTCTTTTGTCCATAGAATTAAATGCAAAGGCGATGGAAATAATAAGTGTAACGATGTACAAGAAAAATTTTATTAGTTCAATTGCGAGTTTTATTTTTTCGTCTTTAGGCATATTAACCTCACTCTAAATTTCTCTCCTTATAAAGGCGAGAGACTTCTTTTCATCTTAATAAGATTGTTAGTAACAAAATGACTGTACCCGTTACAACAGCGCCGAATAAGAAGGTGTTGTAAAAAGGAGGTTCAATTCTTTCTGAAATTGTTTCTTTGATTTTTAGTGTGTCGACACGGAGTTGATAAATTGTGTCGATCCGGACCAGGTCTTTTGAGATTAAGTCTAAAAAATATTCCAAGGTAAAGGTGCTATCTGCTTCGGGTTTGATGTTTACGGAAAGGTTGTAAAGGCTATCTAATTTGGCAAAAGTATATGTTGTATCCTTTGGTGAATATTTTATAATAGCCTTGTTGTGAAATGATTCTGTCTTTGTAGAAATGGAATCTTTGCCTTTTTTGTATAGCTGCTCTGTCTTACCGGTGGAATAGGTTGTTTCGGTTTTGGTCTCTTCATTCTGAGTGGTGTTTTTTATAGGACGGAATAGGACAAAGACGACGAATGACAAAATGATAATTAGGGCGATATAAAATATTTTGTTGCGCATGTTATTATCTCCAATTAGAATTTGATAAATCAAATTCCTACGATTTTATTACCTCAATTCTGTTGAACCAGCCGATGAAGATTTCTTGGGTGTGGTCTTTCTCCATGATTTCTATGTAGCGTTTTGCTTGATAGAAGTTGAGAAGATTGAATAGAAGTTTTTCCCCATTGGCAGCGATTGATTTATTTAGAGCTGCCAATGTTTGTGTACCGATAATTCCGTCTACCATGATATCCGGGTAAAGACGTGCGTTTCTGTTTAGGAGGTTGATGGTCCTTTGAAGAATTTCCGAAGCTGCCGGCACACCAAGGTTAATTGAGCTTTCGAACATCTCATCTGCGATGAGTTGTGAGAGCAAATGATCTCCTTGAATTTTATTCCAGAATTCGGAGTGGTAGAATTCTTCTACAAGTTTATTAAGCTGATCATTATTTTTTAATTTGCTGGAAACGGCGGCGGTGGTGATGGAGGAACCGGAGGCGGTGCCGGCGGTAACGGTGGCATCAATAATTTTCCAGCCTGGCCAGGCAGGATGTTTTACCCGGGAAATTCCTTTGTATGTAAAACCGCCTTTATCAAATGTGTTGTTGCTAATAAAGCCTTCAGATGATAGAGCTTTGTTAAATGCTATTATAAAATCCGGTTTCATTGGGCGTTTCCGGAATTGTTTTCTGAAATATTCTGCACAGCTTTTAAACCGAACGCTGAAGTGAGTAAAGTGAGCTTTTCCCAGGTAAGTGTGTAAATGCCTTTGGAGCGGAATTCCATTAGCCAGTCTGCGAGGAACCAAAGGATTATTATTAGCATGGAAACACGGGTTGAACTAATGTTGCCTTTGTTGTCGGAGATAATTTTTTTAAATAGCTGTAAGGTTTTTTGAAATGTTTGCATTGTATTTTTTTTGAAGGAAAATAAAAAGGAAAGGCGTTTTAGAAGCACTGTAGAATTAGGGAAGGAAAATTTTTGATTAAATTATTAGAAAAGAATATATTTATTATTGAATGAATAAAAAACACTATCGATAAAAGCTTAGTCGGCTAATAGTTTGAGAGTGTATGTAAAATACATTGAACACTACATGCGACAAACAGAACATATCCCTTAATCTTTAGTAAAATATATTATTTTTTAAAAAGGTAATATTTACAAATTATCTAGTTAAAATATAAGTAACATTCCGGATTATTCTTTTAGTTTCTTCTGAAAGTTTGTGAGAGTTTGACAAAGAATGAAGCCATTCTTTTTCGTTTTCAGTACAAATCATGAGCAAAAGATTTTCTAACCATCTATAAGCCCAAATATTTTCTTTTAGCCGCTTACTTTGAAAGACCGCTACAAGGAGATTTTGCATTTTTTCAAATCCCACTTTTGATCTACTATCTAAGCGAATAATACTCGTTAATATTGCAGAGTGTACAGCAATATACCCTCTCAGTTTTCCTTTCTTATATATTGATTGATTTTCCATATGAAAAAATTCACTCATTAAATCTAATGAATCACTGATATCAACTATTTCTGGCAAAATTAAAATCCCATGGGCTCTTTGCCAGAATTCATCTTCAAAATGCGGGTTACTTATTTTTGCTTTATCTTTGAGAAAATCTATTAACTTACGAGAAATTCTAGCCACATTTATTTGTGTCTCTGGAAATACTTCTTTTATTATTATCGTTGTATAAGCTTCAATAATGGGATCATCATGACTCAACCAATCTAATGCATATAGTTTTTTAACTATTTCACTATACAATATTTTGTTGTTTGGTTCAATTCTTATAATTAGTAAAAAACTCTCTAATACATGATAAACCAAGTGTCTACTCTGTATTTGATCAATATAATCTAAAATTAGGTTAATAAATCTCGTTTCCCCTAATTCTCCTAAAATTGTAATTGGACGACCTAAACTACGCCATTTGGCTTCTCTATGACTAATTTTCGAAGCTGACTCGATTTCTTTTTCACTATGTAAGTGCGATTCAGATTTAGCGAATATTGTTTTAAAATAATTAGTGTTTTTTATTTGATTTAATAAACCTTGCCTTCCAAACTCTTGAAGTTCAGAAAAAGCTTCAATTGTATAAGCATAACAAATCTCTAAAGAGAGATTGTGAATCAATCTATTAATTATTTTTACCCTTATTTTGTTTTGATCCAAAGTATTTATTTCATGAATAAGTCGCGCTGCAGTCCAGAAGTCAGGAGTTTGAGAATCCAAAAAACTATTAACAAAATTAATTACTTTATCTCGCCCGACTTTTGAAGACTGGTCTATCGATCTCATAACATAAATAGGAACATCTCGCCAAAACGCATCATCTGATAGATTATCAGGAAAAATTTTATTTTTTTTATATTTGTTACTAATAAACTCAGCCGTTAAAAATTCCTGAAAGGCTTGATGTAGAAACATTATTTTTGTGCTTTTAAGCTTACTAATATTTATTCCAATATCAAGCGTAGCCTCCTCAACACACTTAAGGATACCAGAATTAATCAAATCTAATGCTAAAAATTTAAAATTATCCTTTTTATTAACAGGTAGACATTTCTCTAGTTCATTGCAAGCCGTAACGACTAAATTTTTTTTTGTCATAACAAAAGCAAATTTATAAATAACCTCTTTTTTTTCTTTTAATGTAAGTTGATAATCCTTTTTGATATTCTGAAATTTTTCACTTGCATGCTCAACTGGCTGGAGCCAATTTTCGATGAATGAATTAAATATATCTCCTATGGTTTTAATGGGTTTTGATAATGGATTTCTATGAGCCTGAATAAATAGCCAAGCAAATAAAGGTAATTGTAAACTCCTTTTCATTTCTCCTGAAAGTCGATTAAAAAAAGTCGTATCTATGTTATTTTCAATAAAATACTTATTTAGTTGTTTTTCATCCC
This sequence comes from Bacteroidota bacterium, assembly GCA_021796135.1. The sequence goes on along the minus strand of JAJYOQ010000004.1, from coordinate 20,440 downwards.
AACGTTGAATTTCAAAAATTGAAATTGTATCTCCAAATAATGAACAAAGTTTCTCAGATATACCAACTGACCGAGAAGTATAAATTATTGAAATGTCAAAGTCATTATTTTTCTGAAAGTTGTATATTTGAGAAATAACTAACTCTCTTTTGTGCTCTTCTATTTCATTTAAACCATCCAAAAATATAACTAATCTAATCTTGTTTACATGAAATTTATTTACTAGTTCCCGCAATGACATCTTAAATTCAGGTATCTTTATTGATGTAAACTCCTCAACTTCATGTGAGGAAAGTTCTCTTAACGAAATAAGAATAGGAATGACTCTATTTTTTGTATTGTTATCTTTGATAGAGATTGCAGCTATTTCTTTCGTAAACCATCGACAAATTGTGGTCTTTCCTATGCCAGCTTCTCCGATAAACAATATGCTTGAATTCTTATTAATAATGCGATTTTTGATTTCTTTAAATGAATATGTTTTCCCTCTTACTGCTTCTCTCCTGTTAATTTGTTGGAAATATATATCTCTTAAATTACTATGTTGAATTTTAATGTTATCCGCCCACATAACATGAGGCAAGATTTCCATTTTAGATAATGCTTTTATGTAGTGAGAAATTTTAACATTAAATATATTACCTTTAATTAACTTTGAAGTTTTGACTTTTCTAACGTCTCGTAGGATTTTATTGACCCCCTCGTTATATGAACTCCCAAGTGCTACCCATTGAAATTTATTTATACGTGAATCAGTTAATTTTGAATCGTCAAGTATTACAGGAATTATTTCAATTTCGGATTCTTCATATAATTCTAAAGCTATCTTAAGTTCTTTTTGTGCATATCCTTTTTTTTTATTTATTGAATTAGAAGAAATTAAAGAAAGAAAGTAATGACTATTCTTAATAGCTTTCCTTATCATCACCTGCCAATCTTGACCTGCAAGAAGTCTTTTCTTATCCCACCAAACACTAATACCTTTTTTTTGAAGGTCATTATGAAGTTTTTCAGCAAACTCTTTATCTTCTTTAGCGTAGCTAATGAAAACTTGATCTTTGGGTTCTTTCAATTTATCTCACTATAAATGAATTAAAATTTCTTAAGGATCGGGGCATTTATTAAATAATCTATATACGCATTAATCCCATGCGAAAAATATGATGTATTGCAGAAACGATATGATCCAAAATCCGTCAATAATCCGATTTCGTTCTCATGAATTATCCTGACATTTCCCGGACCCTCGACTACTTTTCCAACAATTGTAAACTGAGAGCCTAATGTTTTGATAATTTTTTCTGCAGACTTTACATTTTTAGGAGGTATAGTTCCGACAAGTTCCCACCCTCCCCACGCAAGCATCAGTTTTTTGTAATCTAGATGAAATTTTTCAGCTAATTGTTTAATTAATGGGTGAGGATGAAACAAATCTGAATCTATTTCTAAATCAATTTTGTTACATTGTGCTAATGTATATAAACAACTACTAATTCCATCCGATGAATCTATGCAAGATGAAAGAAGTCTGCCTTTAGCAAAATGTATACCTTCTTGAATTTTAGGAATCGGTTTGTACATTGCACTATGTAATAAATCAGTTTCTTTCCTAGGTAATCTTATTTTACGCAAGTGAGATATAACAGCTGTCCAAAAAAGTCCCATTTCACCAATGACGCAAATAAGATCACCTGATCTAGCTCCTTTTCTTTGCATTATTAACTTTGTGTCGATAGACCCAAAGGCAGTACCTGTTGCAGAAAATTCTTTTCCATCTTTTATATTTCCCCCAATGATAGGAATACAAAATCTTTTGGATGCATCTGCTAATCCATCTAAAAATCTAATGTAATTTGAAACCAACATCTCTTCGGGCATTATTGTTGAAACTAATAATCCGATAGGCTCAGCTCCAACAGCAGCTAAATCACTTACATTTATAATTACAGTAAACCAACCGAAATGATAATAATCTTTATTGCGGTCAATTAAAAAGGCTACAGGAGTGGGGCAAGGATCCATGGTAGTTACAATTACATGCCCCTTTTGCTTTGGTAAAATAACTGCGCAATCATCCTCCATAAAAAAAGGTGCTCGTTGTATCGAAGGGAATTTTGGAAGAATGAGCTGCTTAAGAATTGAATTCTCACCTAAATCTTTTAGCCTTTTTCCACGCATTGGCAATTTTAACAATTTTTAAGACCAACGATTAATTAAATTTCTAATACACTGAATTACCTCTTTTGGCTTCGGACCGAATGCTGTTTCATAAGAAACCATAACGCCATCAACTCCTAAGGATAACCAATGAGATAGGTCACAAATCTCAGCACGTGTTGGGAAAGCAAAGCGTTCCAATCCTTCGGCAATTTGAGTTGCAAGAATCCATTTCTTTTTATAATTCGACGCTGCTTCGGAAATACATTTTACATGTCCAAACAACTCTTCCCATGGAGTAAAAATGGCTAAATCGCCGCGGGCAGCCATCAAAAAATCACTATATTCTGCAATAGAATTTATGTTTTCAATACCCTTTTGAGTTTCAATTTTCGCAATGATAGGAATATCAACCCCATTTTCTTTCATTAAACTTTTAACTTCTTTGATAGGTTCTGATGATGAAGTAAAAGACAATGCTATTGCATCAAAAAGAAATGCTTCTTTTAATAATATAAGCAGATCAGCCTTATCCTTCTGAGTAAATGACCCCGGCTGAAAATGAGAGTTTTGAGCCACAATACCTCGATTTGGGTTAATTACCCCATTACCAATAGCTCTGACTTTCAAACTTTCATTATTTTTTGATTCAGCGACCAATATTGCTGAGGCATCTCCAATAACTATTTTATCCCCTTGTGATACAAATTTAAAAAAATTATAGCTTTTAATTGGGATCGTATCTTTTACTTCTTTCCATGTATCAGTAGAAGCAACCAGAGTTAATTTATCCCCATCAACTACTTTAAAATGCTGAGGGCTTTCAAAGTTTCCTATACGAAATTTTTCTCCTTCAAGATCTGCCACCACAAAGCATTTTTTCCCTAGTTGCTTTGCGGTTTCTTTTAGTAGCTTAGCTTTTTCAATATGCCATTCTGGAGTACTGTAAGATAGTGTTAACCTCGCACCTGTAGCACCGGCAGCAATCAATTCTTTGATTATTTCTGGTTCCCGGGAATTAGGACCTAACGTAAACCAAAGTTCTACTTCTTTGTTTTGTTTATGCATTTTAAACCTGTATTTATTTTTTGATTCTCTTTATAATAAGATTTTAGGAGCTTTTTTCTTTAATTTTGTAATAGTAGCAAAAATTCTTTTTTTATTTTGCTCTTGGTATTTCTCATCAGTAACCATCTCTCTCCAATTCCAATACTTTAAACTTAAACTTTCAGCAAGTACTCTTCTTAAATATTGGGAAGGCAAAATTTTATATTTATCAGTTAGTGGATATACATATTGAATACCTACATTATTATTTTCATAGTATAAATAAGAGATCATTTTTTCAGTATAATAACAAAGGTCTGTTATAGACGATATGTTTGCCCTAATAATATTGCCATTAATTATTGAGGATATATCAGCTACTAAAGGAATGCAATGAATGTGTGCGTGTTCTATGCAGCATCCAGCATGTTTGGGTTGTGCTGGGCCATGTTCGAAAAAAATGGGGTCAGTATATGAATCTCTTAAAAGCTGAGTAACAAAATTTTTTACCTCATAAAACTCTTCGTAGTTTACTTTTGGTAATCTTCCAAAACAGGAATAGTGAGTAAGTGGAATGATAAGCAAATAACCTTCAACCATAGGAGCGATATCTGGCAATACTATAAAATTTGGAGTCTTATATATTATGAAGTCTTCAAAGTTACAATCACTGAATAATGATCTATAAAGATAAAAATCATTTTGATAACAGAATACACATTTCGGATTATAATTGAATACATCAGTATATAATGACATTTTCGATTCCTCAAATTATACATTGTAATAATGTTAGAATAATTTATTTTTTAAAACATCTGCTAAATGGAATTTAGTTAGATACAATTACCTTACGGCTGTCTACATAATTTCTCATTTACTTACTCTATTTGTTTTTAAACTTTTTCTCATCCTAATAAGATGTTTATTAATCGAACTCGATAACTTTATTTAACGTTGGATTTAATTGAATAATTTTTTTCCTATTAGATAGAGCATATTCTACAATTTGTGAAGTACCACCAATAGATTGGGATATTTTCCCATCCCATATTGAAATCATAACATCCGAATTATCAACAATATATCTGCCAACTTTATAATAATCAATTTCATTATCCCCACAAGAATTTTGTATTTTTATTTTAAAACGCAAACGGTTGATTTTATCCAGTAGAATTTTTTCATTTTTAGATAGATTTGAAATATAATTAGAATAAGGAATAATTAAATAAATTTTACCATTTAATTCTAAAACGGATTCTATAAATATTTGGTCTGATCCTTTTGCAAAAGACGAAATACCCAACAGGGATCCTTTAAATGGAAATAGGATATTCCTTAATTCTTGTTTAACCCATATCCACATATCTTTATGCTTTAAATATTGTTGACCCGTGATTCCAAATTTCAAATATTCATACCAAATAATTAAATGTTCATGTCATTTTATTCGATAATCTTTAATAAATTATTTTGATCTTATACTTTTAATGTCAATTATGCCCAACAGAATCTAGTCGTTTCTCAATTCTTTTCCCTGGTTCTACAAGAAGTGAAAAATATGAGACATCAGTACCTTTAATTATTCTTTCCACGCTTTCTACAAGAGTATGAAAGTTCTTTTCATCGTCTTTTTCTGCATATTTACCACTTTGTGTCTCGAACATAATTTTTTCTGATTTTAAACTTTCAGCAACAATTCGAAATTTTTCCCATTTTCCGCCATAGCTTTCGAATTCTTCCCATTGATATGTTGCGAGAACAATAGTCGAAAGAACTAATGCTAAAATACCCATCCACAACTTAAAATATTCGGGTACAGTAAAAGCTAAGGCAATAGTCATAGTAGTTAATACATTACATGAAATTGAAATCCTTTTAAGTACCTTATATCTTATTTGATTAAAAATAGCACGTTTGTCAAAATAATCTATTTGATCATCTATTCTTTCTTTTAGATAATCAGTATCAACAATGTTATTACTCATCTGAGCCTCGTCTTAATATAATTTTACTACAGAGGAAATCCATTTTGATAGCGTATAAAAATATTAAATTAATTCTATGCAATTTCATTTGGATCTATTATACGGTGATTGATTGGTTGGTTTTAGGGAAATATTATTTTCGCTGGCTTTTGAACGAATGGAATTTTCCGTTCTGCCGAGTTTTAATCCTATTACTCTTGTAGGGGTGTTTTGTTTTGCTAGTTGTTTAAGCTGGCTTACTTGTGAAGGCGACCAGGGTTTGCCCGAGTTTCTGGTAGATTTAGACATAATGTATTTCTCCTAATACTAATGCTAAAAAATTTAATTGAAAATAGAAGTGCGGGATGAGTGCCGGATGCCCCAGTAATTACATACCGCAACCCTTAAGCATGGGTAAAATTAAGAATATTTTTAATAAAAACAATAAGTTGTTATAGATTAAATAGTTAGTTTATAAATTTTAATTATTGTTCGGTTTTGATATTTAAAGCTTCGATATAATATTTTTGAAATTGAACGGGAACTGAATTTGTAGCTTTCTCTATTGCTTCTTTTATATTTTGCGGTGATGAATGAATTCCTACTTTTTCATTTTCAACGTTAATGAAACCGGGAATTAATAATTTTAGTATATAAACATAATCGATAATTGAAGCTTTAGAATAATTCTTTCCTAATTTTTCATTTAGTTTCATTCTTATCGTAGCTATTTCAGGAGGTTCTGAATCAGTTTTTTGTAATTCATATATTATTTCTATTACTTCAAATAAAGGTCCTCTTTCTACTTCAAGCTTTTCAATATCATCAATCCATTTTCCAACTTCAGTTGGTGTATAGCAGTTTTCAAAAAGTTCTTTTAATTTTCGTAATCCTATTTGTTTTGGAACAGCATATAACAGCAATCGCATTAAATCTTTTGCCTTCATTACTGTAACTTTTTCCTCTGTTGATTCTTTTGATATTGCACTTTCTGGATCATCAGAACCTTCATAATCAATTGCTATTAAAACAGAAAAGTCAGATTTATAATCTAATCTATGTCTTTTTAAACCAGCTAAATTTCCAGTATTCGCTTTTATTTTTGTTTTGCCGGTACTTTTAGCATCATAAGTGAGAGAATAATTTTCACATTTATCTGCTTCTGAATATCCCAATATTGCATCGGCTTTGCCATCAGGCTTACCATTCCCTCCGATCTTTTTAGTTTCAAAGCCAAGAGAAGTAAAAGCCTTATACACAGCTTCTTCTAAACCGGCTGGGTCAGATAAAGCATCTTTAACTAAACCAGCTACTAAAGGTGCATTTAGTCTATCACTGAAAACGAGTTCTCGAAAAATTTTATCTCTTCTCTTCATTATTGAAGAAATAATATCCTCGGAAACACCTAGTTCATACATGTGGGCTTCTGTTAAAATTTCAGTTGTGGCAATAAATTCAAAAGGTAAAGTTGATTTTATAGAATCACTATAATTAGCAATAAACGGATGCATCAAATTAATTCTTAATATCTGCGAATTAACATCATAGATTGCAATGGGATCATATTGTGATAAAATTTCCCAGCTTGGTTCTCCTTGGAAAATACCATTACTATCAAATTTTTGATCTAATTGTTCAATAAATTTACTCTGTTTGTTATCTTCACATATTGGTGCTTTTAGCAACCATGGGTTTAATATATTTCCTTCAAAATATTTTTTTACAAATGTAATTATTGGATTTTTTGAAATTGTAATAGGTGTCTGAGCTAAGCGGTATGATAACGAGTCCTCTTTCGCTTTTTGATTTTCACTGTCAAAATAAAATTTTCTCACTTCATTATTAAACTTCTTTTTAATATAATCTTTTAATTGGGAATATGGGATTGATTCTTGGATAGCTTCTCTTGTAGATGCAATGTTATTATCTAATTGATCAGCATAGATAATAATTCTTGTTTTGTTAAATGCGCCATGTGAAAAAGCTTCCATTCCCAATAAAGGGTCATCTAAGTTTATTAAGCGTTCACGGATCATTAAAAATATGCCATGACTTCTTCCAACCTCACTTGATTTTCCTTCCAATAGCGAATCTTCATATAATTCAAATGTACCATGAATACCTTTTAAATTAGGTAAATCAAGAAAATAATTTCCATCTTCTTCGTAAGTATTTGAGCCAGCTATCTTAGAAGCTGTATCATCCTCCTTACCAACAATCCATGTTTTCAAAATTGGGATTTTTATTTTGGATGATTCTATAGAAGTGCCATTGTAGAAAAGATTGAAACCCGGGCTTAAAGGAAGAGCTGTTTGTAAAACCCATTTTAATCTCCCTTCTCTTATTTCTGTTGCTTTGGGTTTTAGATTTGTAAGAATGCTTAGTGTCCAGGATGTTTTTGCCTTAGAACCAAACAATTCAAATGGAGTTAATAATTTATTATTTAATTTAATATATGGTTCTACTAATGATTTGGCTTCTGATTCAGATAATTCAATTTCATCTAAAACCAAATTTGCATTATCATCAGTTATTTTAGAATAATCCATTTTTGTTAGTAAATAGCGATTATCCTTTTTGCAAATATATGTTAAGTTATTTGTCAAGATATAAGTCGCTAACTTCCCAATTCCAAATCTTCCAATTTGTAATCTTTTGGTTCCTTTTGCTTCCAAATACCTTTTATTTGAAACACCAACTTTCCACAATAATTTTAACTCAGATTGATCCATACTATCACCGTTATCACAAACCCAAATAAAGGCATTTTGATTGGATAAATCTGGATCAACATATACACCAACGCAATCAGCATTTGCATCATAAGAATTGCAGACTAATTCTTCAAATGCTTTATTGGGACTTGAATAAAGACCGGCAGAGAACAATTCAATAATGCGATTACTAATTGTTACTTGAATTTCATCAATCTTTCTACCAACATTAATTTCCATTATATTTTCTTCCTATAAGAATAAATTCTTCTGAATAAACCTTTCTACTATTTGAATCGGTAGTAAATCTACCTTTCGTATCACGATAAGGAGTTAAAATTTTTTTTGATATTTTTCTTTTTGAAATTTCAATATCAGTAAAGCCAGCCATTAGCATACTCTCTGCAAGATGCAAAGCATTATTTATTTTAGCATTTTTATATTCTGTGTTACCTATAACAAATAAAGCTAGACTATTATTATTTAATAAAGAGAATGCTTTAGTGATCGCAATCTGAATATCAATAAAATATTTTGCCGCAGATTTTGCTTTACTTTTATCGACATTATAGAGCTCAGAAATTATTGACTTACCCGAATCATTTAAATTATTAAAATCCATATTATAATCTGATTGATGATATAAACTACCAATTGACCCTTCTCTAAGGCTTTTATAATCATCTGTGTATCCGAGCCATACAGTTGAAAGTTGATGTAAATCTGCATACTCATAAGAAGTAACATAAGGCGGACTAGAAACTATTAAATCAGCAAATTGCTGATCAATATTTATTTCAAGAAAATTGTCATTCACAATTTCCCTTTTTGTATTACTCATTATATCATTCGATTCATTAGCTTTAAACATGAAATTATATTGTGACTTAAAAGCTTCAATAACATTAGCTGGTATTTTATTCGGATCGTATTGAGGCTTAATAGATTTTGTTAACCACATTGATGTTGGCTTAAGAATATTTGAAAAAGCACAAAGGAAAAATTTATAATATTGACTGTTATGAGTAATGTTTTCTGATATAGCAATTTTAAGTTTTAATAAATCTTTTATTTCTGAATTCTTATACCAATAATACAAACGTGAGTTAAGACCATTAATTTGGCTAGATTTTAATTTAACAGAAGGGAAAGATTCTAAAATTTTATTATAGTATTTACCTAAAATGTTCCCATTGTATTTAAAGCTTTTAACTTGAGCTATTAGTGTTGCAACTGGATTTATATCGCAACCCCAAAAATTCTTACCAATTCTAGCAGCTTCATAAGCAGTGGTACCACACCCACAAAACATATCTGCCACAACATTTACATTAATCCCTTTATTCTCTGCCAATTCAATTGCCTTAGATGTAATAAAAGACGGGAATTTTGCAGGATAGCTATGTATCTTATGCATTAGATTTTCTTTTTGATCACCTTTATTCCAATAAACATCTATTGGAATTTTATTAAAATCTATATTGTCTATAGTATTGATATATTTCATATAGCGTTATTATTTAAAAGTATTAATAAGTTCATATAGTGTTTTTATTGATAAGAGTTATATGTTAAATTTCTTTTAAACTCTAATTTAATGCCTTCCAGAATTAATGGAAATTTATTATTGACAGCTTCTAATCTTTGTAAAGAATATTCTTGGCGATTAATTAAAGCCTCTATTAATGTTTTATCAGTAGCATAACCTCTAAAAAAAGGTTGTTGCGAATTCTTAAATTGAATAAAGGCTATAAATGCGTTGTGACATTCATCCAAGAGAGTAATAATAGAATTTAATGCCACATCATCAATGTATAGACTTGCCAATTTCATTTTATCATATGTATTGTCATAAATTTTAAAAAAATGAATCCTCTTTTTTTCGAAATCTTCGTCATCTACGTAATCAAAAAGATTATCCTTTACAAATTTTTGTAAAAGGTAAAGACATCCGAATAAATCATCTAGTCTTTTGAATTTTAAACGAGCATATTCAGTAGTATAAATTTGAAAACCGATATTATCCCGATTGAGCATGGCTTTTATAGGCTCAATTTCATGTCCTATATCTTTTTGAATATTTCCCCTAAACGTTTCAAGGTCTTGGTTAAATTTTTCCTTAACGGATTCGACTTTCTCAGTTAAATCCTTAATAATAGATAACTCGGCAACTTTTACACCTAATTGCTTTACGTAATTCCTATAAAAAATAAAATAGCTCGCGGCAACAAAGAGAAAAACTTCAGATAATAGCTCCCAAATATTCATAAAGTGCTCCTATACAGAGATTATATAACAATCTTTGTTTTGCTTAAGTTATAAAATATTTTTTTTAAAATTCAATTTAAATAACCTCTTCTTCCTGTTCTGGCTTACAATCTTCTCTGAAGCATTTAACTGGGCTCATCTTATCTAAAATATAATCACCGCCTTCATCGATAGGAAACAGAGGTTGACAAGGAACCATTTTAAAAGGGGGATATTGCTTATCGTACCATTTTTCAAATTTAGATATAAGTGTTTCATCAGTAATTTTTTTATGACCTTGACCTTTTTTCACATAGATTTGGAATTTATCAGGTAATTTAATTGCTTTTCTGCCCCAATACTTAAATTTTTGAGATATCAATACATTTACGCCGCACAAATCATGTTCCTTATTCTCAAGATTTTCAGAACTATCTACATTAGAATGAACAGATTCCATCTGAATAATTTTGCCATCCCAATTGCGATAAAAATTATCACCTGTCCAAAGTGTAGGGAATGGTCTTGGCTTTTTCTTTTCAAATCTTGAGTCTTCATAATATGCAGTTAATGGAAGAACTTCTTGGACTTGCATTGCATAAATTATTCGCGGGATGTCATCATCATAATTTACATTTTCTTTTGAGCCGGTGCCTATTATCCAATCACCAACTTGCGCTTTTCTCCTTATTACTGGTTTACAAACCGCAAGAGTGCAAAAATCGAAAAATGGATTTGGGGCAACTCCGTCATCATATCTGAGGACATAGGAATAAATGGACATTATAATGTTTCCTTTTTTAAAATATGTCATTTCAATAATACGCCTTTATATAAGCATACGCTCTTTCGAACAAAGCCTGGTCTTTGTGGAGTTTGTATTTTAGTAAGGCTTTGCGAAGGGATTTTTGGACTTCGCGTTCGCCGGAGGTGGTTGTCTGCCAGCCGGGAAAACGAACTACTTTTACTATTGCATCAATATCATTTACTATTCTTTCTACTACTGCAGGCGTTTGATCTGTTTTGAGCTCCATGAATAATTCTGTTAAGGCTGTCTTAGCTGATTTTTGTTCCAACTGAGTTAGTATTTCTTTTTCTGCCTGTACGGTTTCTTTGGCTATCTTACATAGTTCTTTTACAAATTCGATGCTTGTAATTAATCCTCTCTCTGCTTTGTCGCGAAGTTCTTGTAATCTTTCACTTAGTTCTTTGAATGCAGGATTACCGGAGTGTTTCTTAAATCTTTTAATAAGTTCGTCTTCTAAGTTTTTAATTTTTTTAGGATCCGGATTATTAAAAATATCATCTATCACTTCTGCATCGAGAATGAACTCTTCCATGTTGTCATCAATGCCTTTAACATGAATATTTTCATGAATGAGTTTGGTAGTCTGCGCACCAAGGGAATGCCAAAGCAGCTTGCCAATATTATCTACAGCCGGCTGAACAGATTGATATACTTGTGTTAACCATCGATAATCTTTCTCGAATTTGTCCAAGATTCTATCGGGTGAAATTGATTCCCAAAGCTTGGAGAGATATGAATAGTCTTTAGCGAAGGCATCACGCTTCTCATCAGTGTTAATACAGTCTTGCGCTGCCTCTAAACCTTCAAAGCCTTCAATTGTTCTATCTACTCCTTCAAAATGCTTGAGACATTTTTCCATTACTTGCGGCAGCTTGTCTTTTAATACCTGAAGATTTGTAATAACCTTCTTTACACTTTCATCATCAAATTGAAGTGCTTCTGCAGCATCATCGAAGATTCCGAAATAATCGACCACTCTTCCAAATTCTTTTTCAGGATATAAACGGTTTGTTCTGCAGATAGCTTGAAGCAGCGTATGATCCTTTAATGATTTATCGAGATAAATTGTTTGTAAAATAGGCGAATCAAAACCGGTTAAAAGCTTTGCTGTAACAATAAGAAATTTAAGCGGTGAATCTTTGTCGTTAAACTGCTCGATAACTTTATCCTGCTGGTCTTTATCCATTCCCCATTTTTGCTTGAACTCAAAATCATCGTTTGCGCTTGTAGAGATTACAACCTTACTGCATTCCGGGTTCATAAGCTTATCAAGTTCTTCTTTGTATTGAACGCACGCAAATCGATCCGGTGTAACTATCATTGCTTTGAAACCGTGAGGATTAACTTTCTCATTAAAATGGGTAACAATATCATTTACAATTTTCTTAACTCTTTCCGGGGCTTTGAGGAAAGTAGCCATTTTTGCGGCTCTTCTGCTTAATGCATCTGCTTCATCATCTGAAAGTGCAGCTTCCTCTTTTAATTCTTTAAATAACTTATCGATAGTTTCTTTATCGACATGAATATCAACCAGACGCGGTTCAAAGTGCAAAGGCAAGGTTGCTCTGTCGCGGATAGAATCCTGGAAGGTATATCTTGAAAGATAACCTCCGTCATCTTGCTCGGCGCCAAATGCCCAAAAAGTATTTTTATCCGCTTTGTTTACCGGTGTACCGGTTAATCCGAACAAAAATGCATTTGGGAGAGCAGCACGCATTTTTCTTCCCAGATCGCCTTCCTGCGTTCTATGTGCTTCATCGACCATTACAATAATATTATCGCGGGTGTTCATATCCGGGTAAGCTTCGCGGAATTTGTGAATCATAGTAATAATGATCTTACGTGTGTCTTTCTCTAAAAGATCGTGAAGCTCTTTTATGCTGTCAGTGGTTACTACATTTGAAACTTCCGAGGCATTAAATGTACCGGTAATTTGTGTATCGAGGTCAGTTCTATCAACAAGAATAATAACAGTGGGACTTTTTAATTCAGGCATGCGTCTTAATTTTTGCGCAGCAAACACCATTAACAAAGATTTACCGGAACCTTGAAAATGCCAGATCAATCCTTTTTTAATGATACCATTTTTAACGCGTTCGACAATTAAGTTTGCACCTTGATACTGCTGATAACGACAGATTATTTTTATTCTTCGCTTCTTTTTATCAGATGCAAAAATTGAAAAGTTTTCAAGTATGTCTAACAAGCGTGCAGGCTTTAATAGATCAGATAATTCTTTACCTATTTCACCAAGTCCTAACTTTTTTGTAATTGAATCTTCATCAGATTCTAATCTCCAGGGAGACCAATACTCAAGAGCGCAGCGAACAGAACCGTAAAATAATTCTTTGCCTTCAGTGGCAAATGAAAGAATGTTTGGTACAAACAACTGAGGGACAGAATTTTCATAAATATTATGAATTTCATGAGCGCCGTCCAACCAGCTAACAGATGGGCGTATAATAGTTTTAGCCTCTCCAATTACAACAGGCATACCGTTAATTAAAAGCGCTATGTCGGGTATTTTTGTTTCTCTTGCGTGAACGCGAAACTGATTTGTAGCGATGAAAGAATTATTACTAAGAGTGTCAAAGTCAATTAAACGAACCGGGACATGGCGATTGTTTTCTCCAAACGGCATAGTCTTTTCGCCCGTAAGCCATTTTGAGAATTCTTCATTTGCTTTTACAAGTCCCGTTTGATTAACGGATATTAGAATTGCTCTAAGTTTATATATTACTTCATCCGCTCTTTCCGGTTTTTGATTTATCTCAGGGTTGATACGGATGAGCGCATTTCTTAATTCGCTTTCAATTAGAACTTCATTAACTCCGCGTTCCAATTCATCCGCGGATTTGTAACGCCAATTTCCAGCATACACTTCTCTTGTATCAGCGATATGCGGTTCATTGAGATTCACACCGGTTAATTGGTGTATGATATAATTTTCAACGCTGTTGAGTTCGTTAAACCCCATCAATAATCTCCAGAAGTTTTTTGTTAATTATTTTTTGTCTTTCGGATTGTGTTTCGTAGGAGAGATTACCAAGCATAGCTTCTTGCAATATTGAGTCATTAAGAAGCATTTTGAATTGATTGATTAGATAATTCTTCACATCACCGGGTGCAGTCAGCATATCGTTTATAAGATTCATCCTATTATCTAAAATATAAACGATATCCTCAAGATCGCGGCTTGTGCGGGGATCTGTTCTTCCCCTGTCATTAAAGGCTTCAAATTTTGTTGCTAAAAAATATGCTAAGGGGAGAATCTTAATTATTATTCCTTCCAGATTAAATTCTTGAAGATGGTTAAATCCCGGTTCAAACCAACTATTAGCAGGCGCCCAACCAACGCGAGTTGTGCTCATTACGTCAATAAGAATTTCATTTAAAAAGAAACGGCACTCAACTTTTTCCAAGGGGTCTCTTTTAAATCCTTTTTTTAAAAGTTCTTGTTCAAGTTTAGAAAGCTCTGCATAGGTTGCGATTTTTAATGTAATATCAACATCTTTTGTAGGGCGAACATCATCGGCAGCGGGGTCATCAGCATAAACACCCACAATAGCACCACCGACATAAACAACATGACTATTGATATCTCCAAGTGCATCAGCGACAACTTTAACTATTTCTAAACTGAAGTTTTTGTTTTTCATTAAATTAAAATCCGCTTTCTAAGCTCTTTCATTGCAATTTGTTTTTCTCTCACGCGTCCAATTCTTAAAGCATCCGTCAAAGCTAAAAGCTCATACAGTCTGTTATCTTTTAAACATACTTCGGGTAATTTAGGGTGAAGGGGCTCAATTGATTGTCCCCTTGCGGTGCCGTCAGCGGAAGGCCAAACAAACAACTCTTGGCTTTGTATAAAGTTTGCGAGTGGGGGCGCGGAATGTGCAGTTGGAACGCCTCTTGTAATTGCACCGGGAATTACCGGGTAAACATATCTTATTCCAAATTCAAGAAATTCGAGCAATGCACTTTTCATCAATGTTTTTTTATCATTGCTAATTAAACCAGCAATAACAGATCGTTCAAGAGATTCGCTTACTTCACTTGCACTTATTTTTATGTCTATTGCTAAATCCTTGGCATACCAATTAGAATCCTTAAAAATTGAAATTTTAAGAAGAATGGCAATATCATGTGGACGTATTCCACTATGTTTTTTCATACCTTAACCTTAATAATTCGTGATTCGCAAATTGCGAATTGCAAATTACTTATTGGGAAGAAATAAATCAATAATTGGATAGAATTTTTGAGGCTATTTAGTTTATTGGATGGCATTTAATATTTTTCACTGAAAATTTGATTTATGATTGATTTTGATAAACTATTGCTTTTAGTGATCGTATTATTGAAATATCGAATTGATTTTGAAATTTTGTCTAGATTATTTTCAATTACAAAAACTTTTGAGCTATCTGGCATTTTAACATTGAGATTGTTAAGGTTGTCTTTATTTATTGCCTTAAATGTTGAACCTGTGCTATTTGTTTCAAGTAAATTTTTTGAATATAGAAGATAATTTTCTAAATAATTAACAGACACATTAATGTTAGGAACAATTGCAGCAAGACCTCTACCAATACAATATTCTTTGTCTGCTACATTAATATCGCCTACTGGAGCTCTTACAGAGATTAATAAACTGGCTTTGGGTGCAATTCTTTTAGGTTCGGTTGTATATTTTGTAGCTACAGGATAAACATCACCAAATTCAGCATTACCTTGTAAAAACGGAATTCCTTCTCCCAAAGTATTATATGAGCTTCCCGGTGGTGACTGACCCATAATTATTTCTACAATAGTATGTAATGGAACCACTGTAATATTTTTACCATCGAAGACATCTTTTCTATATGAAAGTAATAAAATATCTATTCGATTTAAGGCTGAATAATATTTTTCTATCATTTCATCCGCAGCCCAAAGCAGTTCAGCAATTTTAGCTTGTTGATTTCTTGGCGGGAGGAGGAATTTTTCTTTTTTTAATGTACCCCAATTTATTGTAGGCGATAATGAACCAACTGATATATCAACAGCACGATTCATAAAAGCATCCGAGTGGAGGAAAAAAGGAAATAACCTTGGCTCAATCACTTCCGGGTTTGCTCTTAATACTAAAGCATGTGCGGAACAGAAACCCTCAAAATTTGCGATAGCTGCTTTCCTTTGATAAGCTCTTCGTCTACCAAAAATAATATCACCCGGATAAACTTTTAGTTTTGTCCCTTTAACATCAGAACGTTTGCCGAATCTTTTAATATGAATTGACTCAGGATCTAAATGTTCTAAACCAACATAAATTTCAAGATCTGTGTTTGTTGGTTCTACCCTTTCGCTAATGCTAAATGCTATTTCATCAAATCTATGTTCTGTCCAATTAGATTTATCAATATTCGTTAATGCAGAACTCAACATTTTAGTTTTGCTCCAAAGTTTTGAACAGCTCATTCATGCTTTTGTTTAAATTCGCTGAGCTATTCTGCCACTCTTCAAATAATTCATTTAATTTTTTATGGTTGTTACCGTTACTAACATTACTAACATAGAGCGGTATATTAAGACTTCCATTTTTAGCAAGTATTTCTTGTATTTCAATAACTCTACAAAAATCAGTAATGTCTTCGTAATTATTAAAAGCATTATATATTTTTTGGATGTGTTGCTCTTCCAAATATGATATGCTCTTTTCTTGTTTAACTTCTTTTACAGCATTAATTATTAAAACTTTTCCTCTTCTATTTTTAGGCTTATTAGTGTTAATAATTAAAAGACAGGCTTCCATAGGAGAATTATAAAAAAGATTAGGACCTAAACCGATTACACATTCAACGACATCACTTTCAACCATCTTTTTTCTCATATCAGCTTCAGCATCGCGAAACAAAATACCGTGAGGCCAAAGAGTAATAGAGCGACCGTTGTGTTCATCAAGACTTTTCATGATGTGCTGCTGGAAGGCATAATCGGCTGTACCTTGCGGCGGAGTGCCCCAAATATTTCTTCCGTAAGGATCGCTCTCAAAAGATTTTCTATCCCAACTTTTTAAGGAGTAAGGTGGATTTGCAAGAACAATATTGAACTTTTGAAGCTCATCATTTTGTAAAAATGCAGGATTACTTAAAGTGTTTCCTCTTACAATCTGGAATTCTTCAATGCCGTGTAGGAACATATTCATTCTTGCGATTGCAGATGTAAGAAGATTTATTTCCTGTCCGTATAATTTTAATGTTCTGTATTCTTTTCCGGCTTCCTTCAACTGCAATGCACAATTAAGAAGCAAGCCGCCGGAACCGCAAGTGGGATCATAAACACTTTCGCCAGGCTGCGGATCCATTATTAGTGTCATCAATCTAACTACTGTTCTGTTAGTGTAAAACTCCGCTGCGGTATGCCCGCTGTCGTCGGCGAATTGTTTAATTAAATATTCGTAACCGTTGCCAAGCTGGTCATCGGGAACATTTTCAATATTTAGTTTGTGCTGAGAAAAATGTTCGATAAGATTAACAAGAGTTTCATCGGAGAGTCGGTCTTTGTTTGTCCAGCTTGCATCACCAAAGATTCCGTAAAGAGTATCGGGATTAGCTTTTTCAATTTTTCTAAGTGATTTCTGAATTGTCATTCCAACATTAACGGTCTGTTCTCTTACATCATTCCAATGTGCGCCTTTAGGAACCTGGAAGCGGTGGTTTTCTTCAAAGGAAGCAAAATCAAGATCGCCGTTGCTTTCTTTTAATGCTTGATCAAATTCTTCATCGTAAACGTCGCAAATACGTTTAAAGAATAGCAACGGAAAGATATACTGCTTATAATCGCCGGCATCAATATGTCCACGTAAATAGGTTGCGGCGCCCCAGAGATATTTTTCTAGTTGTTGTAAGGTCATAAATATTCTAGCATATAATCTTTCACGAAAATTTCTGCACCGCAATCAAGTTCTTTAAATGTTCGTCTTCCAAAAAAATTATGATAACGTTCAAACGTTTCTTTATTATTATTATTATTTAACACAACTGTAATTTTACAATTGTCCGGAACTTTACGAGAAAGTAATTGCCTTATTTCGTAGTCCGCTTGCTGAAAAGAATAGCCAATGAAAACGATATTAGAAGCTTCACTTAAAGCAACTGATGCATTATCCCAAATTTGGTTGAAGTGAATATTGGATAGATCCTTCATAAAGGTTGGATAGATTATTTGAGGTTCTAAATATATTCCCCGATAATCTTCTGTTTTAAATGTAAAGATATCAGAACAATACTTACAGCGGATGTTGAGATCAATTTCTAAAATTCCAGCTTTCTTTTCAGGATTTACAAATAATCGATTGCAACTAGGACATTTTAGCCAATTTAAAGATCCGTGAATTTTATATAATTCTAAATCATATATTCTTCTTCGTAATCTACTAAGAGGACTTAGCTGGCTATTATAATTTGCATCCTTTAGATAGACTGTCGATGTTCCATAATCCAGATTAACAAAAAAATTTTGTTGATCTGATTTTAAATAGAATCTTTTATCCAACAAAATATCCCAATTAGTTGTAATAATTGCTAATTCGTGCATTGGAAAAATAATTTTGATATCTCTATTTAGGAAATCAATTATTAAATTAACAAACTTATCTAAGTAAGTTTTATCTTTGTCAGAATTCGTTAATTCAGCATCTATAACTATTGAAATTAAAGTAGATAATTCATTTCTGATTTTTTTTATATGATCAATAGAATATCCTCTAAAGGAGGAATTTTGTGAAATACACTTATCAATTGGTGTATAAAAATCTTCAAGGCTAAAATCTTTCATTTTATGATCATCTAAGCTGAAAGCATCTCGTAAGAATTTTTTTAATTCGTCAAGGTAATCATCTACAGGATTACCATAATTGTTTCCTGAATAATTTAAAACTTTACCGAGAAGTTCTTTCTGGCTGGGTGCACCGGCAGCACAGGAAAAACCTGCACCTAAAAAGAAAACGGTCTTGTTTTTTGTGGTGTTCATGAGACAAAATCATTTAACTTATTTATAAATGTTGCTTCAGCTTTTTGGCATTCTTCCCATGCTTGCTTTAAGTCCATTAGAACTTCTTCAACAGATGGGAGATTATCTTCAATTATTTTTTCAACATAAAGAGGAATGTTCAGATTAAAATCATTCTCTGAGATCATTTCTTTTGAAGCGGCTTTAACGTAGTTCTCAACATCTTTAAAATCAGAATACCATTTATAGATTTTATTTATATGTTCAGGCTCAAGAAAATTTTGTGCACGTCCAACTTTAATTTGGTCTGAGGCATCAATAAATAACACTTTATTATTTTTGCTGCCGGTTTTATTATTTCTGAAAACTAATATACAAGCGGCTAATTGGGTTCCGTAAAAAATGTTTGGACCTAAGCCGATAACAGCTTCTAATAAATCCGACTCAATTAACGTTTTACGAATTCTACCTTCAGCGCCTTTTCTAAATAAAGCGCCGTGAGGCAACACTACAGCCATGCGTCCGGAATCCGATTTCATTGATTTAATCATGTGCTGAACCCATGCTAAGTCTCCATTACCTTGTGGCGGCACTCCGGCAATATTTCTACCATAAGGATCATTTAACCATTGCTCGACTCCCCATGATTTTAATGAAAAAGGGGGATTAGCAATTACACAATCAAAAGTTTTTAGTTCGTCACCTTCAAAGAAGGCAGGATTTCTTAAAGTATCACCTCGAATAATTTGGAAATCTTCAATTCCATGGAGGAACATATTCATACGAGCTATTGAAGATGAAGTAAGATTCTTTTCTTGTCCGAACAACTTGAGTGTTCTATAATCTTGCTTTTTCACTTTTAAGTGATTTATAGATTCGAGAAGCATACCGCCGGTACCGCAAGCAGGATCATAAATGCTTTCGCCTTCTTTGGCATCTATGATTAAACCCATTAAGTGTACGACTGATCTGGGTGTATAAAACTCACCGGCTTTCTTATTAGTTAAATCAGCAAAATGCTTTATTAAATATTCATAAGATTGACCTAACAAATCCGGATCGACATTTGAATTGGAAAGGTTGTATTGAGAGAAATGTTCAATCAGATCAATGAGTAATCTATCTGGGAGCTTATTTTTATTACTCCATTGAGCATCACCGAATATTCCGTAAAGATGCTCAAGGTTTGCTTGTTCAATTCCGCGAAAAGCTTTTTCTAAGGATTGACCAACATTCACGGTTACTTCACGAACATCATTCCAGTGGCAATTTTCAGGAATTATAAATCTATGAAACTCCGGAAGGGATGCATATTCTTTATCGCCAGAAGATTCTTTTAGAGCTATTTGGTATTCTTCGTCATAAACATCGGATAGTCTTTTAAAAAATAATAGAGGAAATATGTAAGCTTTAAAGTCAGAGGCGTCAACCGGACCTTTAAGAATCCATGCCGCTTTAGAGAGGTATTGTTCGAGTTGAGATAATGTAATTTTGGAATTTGAAAT
>JAJYOQ010000165.1 GCA_021796135.1 Bacteroidota bacterium | reverse complement strand
GAGATATAAATTTATAATTATTAATACCTGCTATATAATAATCTTCGCCGGGAGAACATGATGGTATTAAGATGATTATGTATAGAAAAAGGATAATATTTATAAATTTATATCTCATTCAATAATTTATTTTATTTTAAGTGGGAATTTAGGAAATGGTAGATTAAAAAGAGAGGTTAAAATAAAAAAACTCCGTGAATTAACACGGAGTTCCTCTTATCCTTACAACATTGGAATTAATTCCTATGTATAAGAAAATCTAATCAGAATTCATTTCATCTTCAGTCGGGATCTGTTTTACTTTATCTTTTTGCTTATAATTATTTAGGTTATAGGAAATTCCGAGGTAGTAAATTCGGGAATCTCTTTTACCTTCGTTAAAGAGAGTAAAGCCGGTTCCATAGGTAGTACCGCTATATTTCATAGTATTAAAGATATCCGAAGCTCTTAATGAGATAGATAAGTTACCGTTCATAAAGTCTTTTTTAAGGGCAAGGTCGGTATGGTAGAGGGCATCCGATCTTCCCTGGGCAGTGACAGTCGGGGAGTTATAGGTATAAGACGCCTGGATAGACAGAGTTTTGTCTAATTTCCATGTTGAGTTGACCCTGGCAGTCCAGCTATAGCTGTAACTACTTACGCCAGAAACATATAGAGGATCGTTGATATTAGTTCTGAAATAGGATGCATTAGCATTATAGTTCCACCAAGAGAAGACTCTTCCGCTTCCAACCAGTTCGGTACCATAATTTTTTTGACTAGCCACATTTTGATAGGTAGTCAAAGTAACGCCATTATTTTCCAATTGGCTTATTCTTGTTACCAATCCGCTAGTTTGTTTATAGAACAGAGACGCATAGACATTGATATTAAAGATAAATGAACTATACCCCATTTCATAAGAGTTTGTATATTGGGGCATAAGGTTCGGGTTACCTTGAGACAAGTTAAGGGAATCCGAATAATTGATAAAGGGATTAAGCTGCCACGGTTTCGGTCTATCGACACGTCTTGTATAACTGACACGGAATTCGTCAACCGGAGAGAAATCATAGGCAAAATAAACAGTCGGATAGACATTATAATAACTTTTACTAAAAGAAACGGTGGAATTAGCAATAGCGGACTGAGTATTTGCATATTCACCGCGTAAGCCGCCCTGATATTTGAAATCGCCTATTTTGCCGGTATAAATTGCATAAATCGCATGAATTTGTTCTTTATAACTAAAATTATTACTTCTTCCGAGATTATTTGTCCAGACATTCAGGGATGGATCATAGTTAAAATAATTATAATCCATAGCCATATTTCTAATAGAGCTTTTGAAACCGACATCGAATAGGTTACCCTCGCTAACCGGAGTTGTATAGTCAGACTGAATAATTATTAATTTATTGCTGTTATTATAGGTATTATTAATAGAAGAAGAAGGCAAAGCCGAAGTATTTCCATTAGTTAAGAAATAATTTACATCAGTCAGAGAAGCGCTATTCATAGCAAAGTCAAGGTACATAACATCGGCGGTAAATTTTTTATCTTTTTCATCAAAATCACGTACATAATCTAATGAATAATTAATTCCCTGAACATTTCTATTACCGTTGGTATTATTTAAGAAATAATTTTCAAGAGTAGAAGCGCTATCGAGCTGATAATTGTTTACATCTCCCGAATTAGTAGAATTAAATTTTCTATACTGAACGGAACCAGAAATTGTATTAAAGTCATCCAGGAGATAATCTGCACCCAAGAGGAAGTTTCCCATATTAAAATTATTGACCGACGTATTTGTTTGGTTTAAATACGGATTAGCCGAGTTGAAAGTATTAACTCTATCCGAGAGACCGGTCCGGTTAAATTTATTAAATCTTCCACCGACATCGCCGAAGAAGTTGAGATCGCCGGTTCTGTAGTTAAAATTAGCAGTGCCATTATATTTATCGCCGGTACCTGCATTGACATTAAATACGCCATTGAAGCCCAAATTAGTTCTTTTTTTAAGGACGATATTGATAATACCCGCAGTTCCATCAGGATCATATTTAGAAGAAGGGTTAGTAACAACTTCTACTGATTTGATTGAAGTAGCCGGGATTTGGGAAAGGACATCATTAGCGCTAAGACCAGCGAAGCCGGAAGGTTTTCCATCGACTAAGATAGTGACATTGCTATTACCTCTTAAGCTGATATTGCCATCGATATCGATTTGAATTGAAGGGATATTCTGCATAACGTCAATAGCCGAACCGCTTGAGCTCACCAAATCTTTATCGACAGTTATTACTTGTTTATCGAGGTTAGTAACAATCATTTCCTTATCAGCGCTAATCACCACAGCGCCGAGTTTAATAGAAGAAGGGACAATTTTCAGGATGCCAAGTTCCACCGCTTGATTGCGACTATTCATAGTAATATTTTTGATTATAGTAGTTTTATAACCTATAAAAGAAATATTTGAATAATATTTTCCGGGTTTCAGACCATTAATAACGAACTCGCCCTTGCTATTTGTAACTCCGCCGTTAACGACAGAAGAATCTTTTGAATTAAAAATGCTTACATTAGCATAAACCACAGGTAATTTGGTAATAGAGTCGACCACTTTCCCCTTAATAATTCCCGAAAGATTACCAGTTGACGAATTAAAATCGCCGTGCTTTGGCTGGGCATAAGTTAATAAATTTAATAGGATTACAGAAATAACTAAAACATATTTTCTCATTCTTACTCCGAAGGTAACATATTAACAATAAAATTTGAATTCCTCTTTTGGACAACAGGCAATAAGATTAAGTTTAATAGGCAGGATAAAATTATTGTAATTAAATTACACCGACCTCAGATTGGGATACCCAGCCGACTTTGCCATCATGAAGCTGAATTTTATACCAATTATCAACTTTATCCCGGACATTAACTTTAAGACCCTCGTGAATAATAAAAGCGTCGTTAGAATTCGGGTCAGGGGAAATTTTCACAGAGACAACCGGATCGACAATAATGCCGAATTTATTGGTATATTCTTTATTATATTTTATAATCAGCAAAGCAGCGGAAATAAAAAGGACAGCAAGAGTAAGAGCTGCGGAATAAAAGATATATTTTTGAGATTTGGTTTTCTTAGCAAAATAGAAGACGCCCACAGTAATAAGGAACAGGATATAAAATAGATAGGTGAAATTCTTCCAGCCGGCGACAGAGAAAAGATTTAATAGATCATCCCACCATTGGACGAGGAAAAATTGAGGAACCACATCGATTTTATCGATTGTTTTAGAATTTGCGATAGAAAGGTTATGGATAATATCATCATCGCCAGGAGAGAGCCGCAGGGCTTTTTCGTAATAGAATATAGCATAACCGATTTTATTTTCACGATAGAAGCAATTACCTAAATTATAATAAACAGAAGTGCCTTCATAGCCGCGGTTAATAATATTCTGATAAACCGAGATAGCGTTATCATAATCTTTTTTTTGATAAAAATTATTTCCTTTATAGAGCATATTTTTTATAGAGGAATTTGCATTACCGAAGAGAGACAAAGGAATCAGGATAAAAGTTAAGGACAATATAATAAATCTAGCTATTTTCATTTCATAATACTTTTAAGAATATTTTTTAGGTGAAAGAGATTTTTCTAATTCGATTATAACGTTAGTCATATCGTTATACATTTCATTCATTTCAGTGGAGGCATTACCGCTAGGGGCAAATCTTGCGAATTCGCATTTCTCCACGCAATTTTTCAATTTATTTATAAGAGATTCGTCATTAATTTTAGTATTCAGGACATCGACAGCTTTCTCCAGAGTAAAATCGGCTTTAGAAATATGGAGTTTATCCTCCAGATAGCCGAAAAGAGCAAGGGAGATTTCGGAATAAAATCCGGTTTGATCTTTAGCCAGCATAAGGGCATTAGCAGATTTAAATCTTAAGCGAGCGATTTTTTCAGCACGTCGGTAACGAAGCAACTGGACATTACCGGATAATTTATCATTTCTTTTTTTCCAAGATACTAAACTGACCAAAGCTATAAAAGGCAAAGCGACAGAAGTCCAGAAAGAGAAATCAAAGATTTGGGTATTCCCTATTTCCGATAAATCGCCTGCGTTAGTTTTGATATAGCGGATATCCTGATCCAGGACTTTAATATCCTGTTTAGACATACCGGAATAACTCTGACCGGAATTAGGACCCTGGGCAACATTTATATCATAAACGGGAGTAGACAAAGTAACATACTGGCGTTTATTAGGGTTAAAGAAAGTAAATTTTATTGAAGGAATTTCTTTTTTACCGGCAACGCGAGGAACGATAAGGTAATCAATAGTTTTAGAGCCATTTATAGCGCCCGTGCGGTTAATCTGGTCAGAAGTTTTAGGATCGTACTGATCAAATCCGGGAGGAAGAGTTAAATCCGGAGTATTAATCAGACCGATATTTCCGGTACCGGAGATATTTAATTTCAAATCCAGAGGCTGATTAGTTTTAACATCCGACTGATCAAGCTGAGAGTTAATAGTATAATCGCCTACATCGCCTTTAAATGTTTTCGGAACATTCTGATGAGGCAGAGGCAGGACATTGATCTTAAGCGTATTAGATTTAGCGTCATAATTAACCGGCTGGGTATTATTAAAAAATGGATCATTAAAGAAATCGTCAAAAATATTTCCGCCCTGTCTTCTGCGCTGAATTTGGACAGGGACATTTAGTTCAAAAGGAGTAACAGACAATTGACCCAACTGAGATGGAAACAAAGCCACCTTTTTAAGAATACCGACCCTGAATTGTTTACCCTCATAAGTTTCGGTAGTAAAAGAAATAGTATTCGGGACAGTAATTTCTTCAGACCAGAAGCCTTCGTAGGAAGGAAGTTTAGAGACCGACATTTGAGAAGCGATACTAAGGCGGGTATAAAGTTTATAAGTAACCGTCACCTGCTGTCCCATATAGACAGAATTTCTATCCGCAACAGCGCGGATAAACAAATTATCGCCGATTTCCTTATTAGAAACGGTATTATTAGCAGCCTGCTGCTGCTGTTGCTGGGGTTTAGCAGCCCCTTTAACAACAGTAATGGTAATAGGATTTGATTTAAATTCTTTACCGTTATAATTGATAGAAGCGCTGCCGATAGTAAATTTTCCGATATTTTTCGGCTGGACATAATAGCTATACGTCATAGAAGCAGATACAGAGCTATTTATAATCTGCATACTAGTAGATTGATTCGGACCCGAAAGCACCATAAAATTATAGAATTGCGGAGGAGAGAAGCTTTTAATACCATTAAGATCCTGACCGGAGAAAGTAAAGGAAACCTGGAATTGGTCATTCAATCCAACCGTAGTGCTGCTAACCGAAGCATTAAAAGACTGCGCAAGCAAGGCAGAATTTATCAACGCAAAAGCTAAAAATATTTTTAATTTATTTCCGAACATTTCCACAATCATTTTTAATTAATAAAGATAATAAAATTACCAATCTTTATCAGTTTTAACCGGAGTACCTTTGATTTTTCTAACTTGTTTTTGAAGGTCCTTTTCGTCATTCTTAATAGCATTAAGGATAGTTTCGGCTTGCTGTTTTGAAATTTTATCCTGACTTTGTCCGTTATTGCCCTGATTCTGCTGATTTTTATTTTGATTTTGCTGATTATTCTGGTTCTGATTCTGATTTTGGTTTTTATTCTGATCATTCTTATTCTGATCATTTTTATTTTGGTTTTTATTATCCTGATTCTTCTTGTTTTTATCGTTCTTATTATTTTTATTCTGATTTTTGTTTTTATCAGGGTTTTTCATCATTGAGAGAGCATAGGACAAATTATATTTCGTATCCTGATCGTTAGGATTCAGTTTAAGAGAATTAGCATAAGCGTTGACGCTTTCTTTATATTTTTTAGATTGCAGCAAAGCGTTACCGATATTATGATAGACCTTAGCCTTAAGCAGATTATTATTAGTTTTAGAAAGAGCTGACGAATAAGCTTTAAGGGCATCGGGGTAATTTTGTTCTTTATAATATGAATCTCCCAAATTAAAATTAGCCTGGAAATTATTAGGAGATTTTTCCAATCCTTTTTTAAATTCGACCTCAGAATCAGCAGCCTTCCCTTCCTTATAAAGGTCAACGCCCTTATTAACATAGGATCTAGTACTTTGGGCAAAGAGAGCCGGAGCAAAAAGTGCAAGAGAAAAGACAATATAATATTTAAGAGACCAGATTTTCATATAATCAAATTCATTTTTATTCAATACCGAAGCGTTCATTAATTTTATTAGCCCAGGGAGATTTTTTTTCAGAAATAAAGAACTCAAGAAGGAGTAAGATAATACCCGGGATTAAGAAATAATAGAATCTATCTTCGAAATCAGTAATTCTTTTTTCGCCGAACTGAGTTTTACGAAGTTTAGATAAATCCTTATAGATCATATCCAGTTCATCCTGACCATTAGCAGCGCGAAAGTATTTACCATTAGTATCCGAAGCAATTTGTTTCAGGACAGATTCATCAAGTTTAGTAATAACGGTATTTCCATTTTCATCAGTTTTAAAGCCCACCTGCTGACCCTGCTGATTAAACAGAGGGATAGGGACGCCTTCCGGGGAACCGAGTCCCACCGTATAAATCATAATACCCTTATCCGAAGCATTTTTATCGGCTTCAGAAATATCGCCCTGATGATCTTCTCCATCCGTAATTAAGATTTCGACTTTTTCGGTTTTAGACGAATAATCAAAAGATTTTGTTGCAAGGTTAATAGCCGAAGCAATAGCAGTGCCCGGCTGCGGGACAGAGTTAGTATTAACCGCATCCAGGAATAATTTAGCCGCAGAATAATCAGAAGTCAGGGGAAATTGCACAAAAGCATCGCCCGCAAAGATAATTAAACCGATTCTATCGCCATGGAGTTTCTGCATAAGGTCAGCGATTTCGAGTTTAGCTTTTTCCAAGCGGCTAGGTTTAATATCCTGCGCTTGCATACTCAAGGAAACGTCAAGCATAATATAGACATCAATACCGCTCTGTTTAACATTTTCGATTTTTGTACCGATTTGCGGATCAGCAGCGGCAATAATCAGAGAAGCCACAGCAAAAAAGAAGAGGATAAATTTAAACAGATTTTTGACACTGCTATATTTAGGAGACAAAACAGAGTGCATATTTTTGTCAGCGAACTTCAGAAGCAAAGATTTTCTTTTCAGCCGGGTATACCAATAGAGCGCCACAAGCAGAGGCAGGATATACAGAGCATAAAGATATTCCGAATGGGCAAATCTAATCATAATTTTGAGATATTCAATTCAATTAAAATCATTTCAAAAGACTAAGGTAATTTTCTAAAAACTGTTTTTGACAAACCTTCTTCAATCAAGAGCAAAATTAAAGCAGCGATCAGCCACTGATAGAAGAGTTCATCAGCATGGCGATACGAAGTAACCTCGATTTTAGATTTCTCTAGTTTATCAATTTTATTATAAATTTCTTTAAGAGTGCGGTTATCAGTAGCCCTAAAATATTGACCGCCGGTAATTTTAGCAATTTGAGTAAGCAGACCCTCGTCAATTTCAACAGGCATCATTTGATAGCGGATACCGAAAGGAGTCTGCATAGGATAAGGAGCTTCGCCGTTAGTGCCCACACCCACAGTATACACTCTAATTCCATAAGTTTTAGCAATTTCGGCAGCAGTAAGCGGATCGATCTCGCCGGCATTATTAACACCATCAGTCAATAAGATAATAACCTTGCTTTTAGATTTACTATCTTTAAGGCGATTAACAGCATCAGCGATACCGTTGCCAATGGCAGTGCCGTCAGGGATCATACCAGGCTCAATTTGATCAAGCAGATGGATAAGCACATTATAATCGACAGTCATAGGACATTGAGTAAAGGCATCATGAGAAAAGCAGACCAGACCTATTCTATCGGAAGTTCTGCCTTTAATAAAATTTCTTATAACCTGTTTAGCAGCCTCAACGCGATTAGGTTTAAAATCTTCCGAGATCATACTGCCGGAAATATCGAGAGCCATAACGATATCAATACCCTCAGTAGAGATATTTTCGCCCGAAGAATAATTTTGCGGTCGAGCAAGAGCCACAATAAGCAAAGCGACAGCTAAAGTTCTCAAGATAAAAGGAACATGCCGGAATTTTTCTTTCCAGGTAACCGGTAAATTTTCAAAAATTTTGGTAGAAGAAAAATTTATTGAAGGTTCGCTTTTTTTGCCCGCATAGAGATACCAGAAAATCATAACCGGCACAATAATCAGGAAAAAGAGCACCCAAGGATAAGCAAATGTTACATTACTGAACATCTTTCACCTCAGCAGCAACATCAGGTT
>JAJYOQ010000164.1 GCA_021796135.1 Bacteroidota bacterium | reverse complement strand
TATATTGCCGCTGTAAATCATCCCGGGATAGCTCATATTAACGGCGATGTCTATCATATGCAGTCCGAAGAATCACACATCGGTGAAGCTATCATCGAAGCTGGAAGTCAATTAACAAATCTTCACATGGCAGATAGTAATCGCTGTGCTTTGGGCGAAGGATCAATGGACCTGGATATAATCATCATGGCTTTGTATCTGATCGGTTATAATACAAAAGGACGATATGTTACACCTGAGCCGCTCGGTCCCGGCGGCGATCCTTATCCTGCAATGCACGGCAAACCAGATGCAGCGACGCTCGATGAATTGGTTCGCCAAACGGCAACTTATTTTAGGGAAAGGGAAATAGCAGTATTACAGCAATAAATCAGAGACTTTTAGATATTTTTAATGTAACTCAGAAATCCACCTTCTTCGAAGGTGGTGATGTTCTTTAGGCTATGCCAGAAAATTAGTAATTTTAAGGTATGAGTGAATTCAAGAAATTAAGCCATGTAATATATCGCTGTGACTATCACATAGTATGGACACCGAAATATCGATTCAGAATACTTGAAGGAATGGTAAAGGAACATATGAGAGAAGATATAGAGATGTTGTTAGAATGGTTAGGATGTGAAAAAAAGGAGTTAAATATCCAAATAGATCACATACATCTGATAATAAGTGTGCCACCGAAAGTATCGATATCCAGAGTGATGGGAGTATTAAAAGGAAAGACAGCAATAAAGATATTCAAGAGTTATCCGAAATTAAAGAAGAAACCATACTGGGGAAATCATTTTTGGTCAAGAGGCTATTGTGTAGATACTATAGGATTGAATGAGGAAAAGATAAGGAAATATGTAAAGTATCAGGAAGATCAAGAGAAGAAAGAAGAACAACAAGGATTTGATTTTTAAAGCCCCCTATGGGGGCAAACCAAATCCACCTTCTCAGAAGGTGGATTTTTAATTTCTTTTTGATTATTGCTATTAAAACGTAAACACTTTTTTTGTTTTTATGGAAGTTACCAGAATTGAATGAGTGGCTTTATTGTCACTTTTTTGCAATTTCCCCTCATTTTTTTCCCCACTTAACTTAATGGACATATCTCACCCTCCGCAATTGTAAATAACGATCGATATCATATGTCAGATTCATCAGACCAATTACTGCTCGTGCTCTCAGTTTCACAATCGTTCTGATAAAGATGCCATTCATGCCATTGGTCATAAAACCAAACACATGTTCTATTCGTACTCTGATTTTTGTTTTCTTCCGATTCATCGTTTTTTGCTCTTCGGTTAATGGCTGTTCTCTATAAAATGCAATGTTTAATTTTTAGCAAAGAGTTTTTTAGTAATAACTTTAACTGATTCATCATTTTTCAAATAAGGAGTTACAATGGCTGTATTGAGTCCTACGCCAACAATGAACAAACCTTTACAACAAACCGATGGGAATCCATCCCTTCGGGAAAAGAATTACACTACCGAATTAACAGTTCTTACTTCGCTTTTTTTTATGTGGGGATTTCTAATCGCCTTAAATGATATTTTAATTCCTCATCTTAAAGCTGTCTTTTCTCTGAATTATGCGCAGGCAATGTTGATTCAATTTTGTTTCTTCGGTGCCTACGCGCTTATATCGCTCCCTTCAGGAATATTGGTTGAAAAGATCGGTTACAAGAGAGGAATAATAATCGGATTGGTTATAGCCGGAATCGGATGTTTAGCTTTTTATCCTGCAGCAGGAACTCGATCCTATCCTTTATTTCTTCTTGCACTTTTTATTTTGTCAGCCGGCATAACGCTGCTTCAAGTTGTGGCTAATCCTTATGTAGCAATACTTGGCAAGCCGGAAACAGCTTCGAGCAGATTAAACCTTACTCAAGCATTTAATTCATTAGGAACAACTATTGCTCCTTATTTCGGCTCACTTTTAATTCTTTCTATTGTGGTTAAAAGTACGGAAGAAATTCAGAAGATGAATCCGGTTCAATTGTCTGCTTATCAACTAACTGAAGCCAGTGCAGTACAAGTTCCTTACCTTGGATTGGCAGCGGCATTATTATTAATTGCAGGATTTTTTGCTTTGATCAAGCTACCTGAAATTGAAGCAAGCGCTGTTGCATCAAGTGGCGGTGATGGAAGCAGCTACGATTCGCATCATGAAAGCGCCTGGGGATATAGGCATTTAATTCTTGGCGCTATCGGCATTTTTGTTTACGTCGGCGCAGAAGTTTCCATCGGAAGCTTCCTGGTAAATTATTTCGGGAGCCCGGATATTATGGGATTAAAAGTAGCCGACGCCGGTAAGTTTGTGTCTTTTTACTGGGGCGGCGCAATGATAGGAAGATTTATCGGTTCTGCTGTTCAAAGAAAAATTAAACCCGGTACCGTGCTTGCCTTCAATGCAGTAGTTGCAAGTATACTTGTTGTTACTTCGATGATTTCTTTCGGTTACTTTGCAATGTGGTCAATCCTTTTGGTCGGATTATTCAACTCAATTATGTTCCCGACAATTTTTACTTTAGCCATCACCGGTTTGGGGAAGCATACCGGACAGGGTTCCGGAATTCTTTGCATGGCTATTGTTGGTGGTGCTATCATTCCCCTTGTACAAGGTTTTATCGCAGACAATATTGGAATACATCACGCATTTGTTCTTCCTGTCCTTTGCTACCTATTCATTTTCTATTATGGAATAAAGGGACACATTCCAAAAATTAAAGGCTCATAATGCCTAGGCTTGACGTAACTCTCGGTATTTATATTGGCGGAACAAACATGGTTTTTAGATTTGTTTATAAATAGGGAATCTGCGTTGCCTAATCATCCATAATAATAACTAAAATAGAAATATTAATGAAACAGTATTTAGGGAAAAAAACATTTTTAGGAGTTGGACTTGGTGCTGTACAAGCCGGTTTAATGCTTTATGAAGCCTTTAAGTCTAATAATTTTGAACGGTATATAATCCTTGAGGTGAACCCGGAGATAGTTAATTCCATAAAGAAATCTGGCAACAAGATCGTAATTAACATTGCAAAAAAGAATGGCATAACTAAATCAACAATTTCAAACTTTGAAATTTATAATCCGAATGATCCGGCTGATTACGATTCAGTAGTTTCTAGTATTTATCAAGCCGATGAAATGGCGACTGCTATACCGAGCGTTGACTTCTATGATGTTGGAAAAAATTCTATCGCACGATTGTTAGCAGAAAATATTAACCCAAATAAACCTCAAATAGTATATACAACAGAAAATAATAATTATGCTGCAGAAATGCTTCTTGAAAAAATAAAAAATTATACTGATGAAAATAAACTTAAGCAATTCCAAACAATAAATACAGTCATCGGAAAGATGGGAGGAGTAATATTTGACACAGAGACGGTTAAGGAATTGGACTTAGATTGGATGACACAATATAGTAAGACAGCAATTTTAGTTGAAGAATTTAATAATATCATTATTTCAAAAATTACTTTGCCTGGTTTTCAAAAGGGGATAGAAGTTTTTCAGGAAAAAGATGATTTACTCCCTTTTGAAGAAGCCAAATTATTTGGGCATAATGCCGTACACTCGATGTTAGGATTTTTTGCTGCCCTTCGTGGTTACAGCTATATGAGTGAAATAAATAATGACCTTTATTTATATCAGCTTGGAATAGATGCTTTCAAAAATGAGAGCGGAGCTTTCTTATTAAAAAAGTATAAAAATTTGGATGAACCTCTTTTTACCCCTGAAGGTTTTAAATTTTATGGAGAAGACTTACTTGAAAGGATGACTAATCCTTATTTACGCGATGAAGTTAAAAGAATCTGCCGGGATCCTGTTAGAAAATTAGAATACAATGACCGCCTTTTCGGGACAATTAAAGAAGCATTAAAACAAAATGTATATCCAAAAATTCTTATAAAAGCAGTTTTAGGTGGAATTTGTTATTTAATAAAAGACAAAGTTGATTCTAATACTACGTATCCCGCAGATATTGAACATTTAAATGAAAATAGTGTGAAAGAGATTTTAAAAGAAATATGGAAAGATGATTCCAGTAATCCTGAGAGTAGCGAATTGATTGATTTAATCTGCTCTGAATTAAATGATTTTTTCGAAGAGTTTATAAACATTAAAAAGTATTGAAAGGTTTCCATGGTTACACCAATATTATTGCCACAGCAAGGAAATACAGTTGAAACATGTCTTATACTTGAGTGGAAAAAGAAAGAGGGCGAAGAAATTAAGAAAGGCGAAGTCATATGTGAAGTAGAGACGGACAAAGCAGTTTTCGAAATCGAGTCTCCAAGTGATGGAGTTCTTTTAAAAAGATTTTTCAACGAAGGTGATGATGTCCGAGTCTTAACTAATATTGCTGTTGTCGGGGACGAAGGGGAAAGCTATGATGAGTTTAATCCGAATTCTAGTAAGTCAAATTTTACTGGGGAGAAAGAAGAACAACAAGTTGAAGAGAACACAAACATAAATTTATCTGTTACTGTTAATGAAATTATAGATAATGATAATTCAATAAAAGATTTGTCCCCTTTAAGTAAAATAGGAATTTCCCCTAGAGCGAAAAAACTTGCTAATCAGTTAAAAGTATCAACTGGTGGGATCAAAGGAACCGGACCGGGCAATCGAATTATGGAAAAGGACATAATAGTTACAACCAGGAATATGGAGCCTTTAACTCTTGCTGCTGGGGATCTAGTTAATGAAGGAGAAACTCGACCGGAGACTGGAAGCGGAATTGGTAATAGAATTACGACCGATGATATTAAAAATAAAACACCAATTTATTCATTTGAAGAGGAGAGCATTAAAGTGGTTCCAATAAGAGGAATTAGGAAACTTATAGCTGAACGTATGCTTGAATCACTAAAAAATTCAGCTCAATTAACTTTGAACTCCAGTGCGGATGCGACAGCTTTGTTAAACTTGCGAAAAAGATTTAAGAATAGTTCAGTCTATAAAGAATTCCAATCGATAACTATAAATGATCTTATTCATTATGCTGTAATAAAAACGTTACCGGGGCAACCTGAACTAAATAGCCTGCTGGTTGGAGATAAAATTGAATATTATAATAGAATTCACCTTGGTTTTGCAGTCGATACCCCACGAGGATTAATGGTGCCCGTAATTAAGAATGCTCAGAATTTAAATTTACTTAAACTGAGTCATGAAGCAAGACGTCTTGCAGCAGCTTCTCTTTCAGGAAAGATCGATACTGAAGAATTAAGTGGTGCAACTTTTACAGTAACGAACTTAGGAAGTTTAGGTATTGAATCATTTACACCGGTTCTCAATTTACCACAAACTGGAATTTTAGGAATAAATACTATAGCATTAAAACCAATTGACCGGGGTAACGGGGTAGAATTTATTCCGCATATTTCATTTTCCCTAACGGTAGATCATCGAGCAATTGATGGTGCTGTCGGGGCTCGATTTTTACAAAGCCTGGCAAACACGTTATTAGAAATTGATTTAGTGATAACTTCGGATATAATGAGGAAATAAATGTCAGATAGAAAATATGATTTAATTATTATTGGTGCTGGTCCGGGTGGATATCTTGCTGCAGAAAGAGCTGGGGCTATTGGCAAAAAAACTTTACTCATTGAGAAAGATAAAGCTCTCGGAGGTGTATGTTTAAATAAAGGTTGCATTCCTACAAAAGCACTTTTGAACTCTGCAAAGATTTTTTATTCTGCACAGAATAGTCAACAATTAGGAATTTCTGTTTCTGGGGTAGAATATGATTTGAAAAAGGCAATGGAGTGGAAAGCTAAGGCAGTATCAACCTTAACAAAAGGGGTTGAGTATCAAATGAAGCGCCATAAAGTGGAAGTTATCTCTGGTACAGCAAAAATTGAAAAGCCTAATGTAGTTGCAGTAGGTAGTGAAAAATATACAACGGAAAATATAATTGTTGCAACCGGTTCTTCTCCTGTTAAACTTTCTATCACAGGTTCTGACAAACCACATGTACTAACAAGCGATGAACTATTGGAAATAAAAAAGCTACCCAAGGATTTAGTAATTATTGGTGGTGGAGTAATTGGAATAGAGTTCGCTTCTTATTTCAGTATGCTTGGAACTAATGTGACTATAATTGAATTACTGCCGGAGATACTGCCAAACTTCGACAAGGAAATTTCAGCGCTAATGCGGACAGCATTAAAACAGTGTAGATTTATTTTGGGTGCAAAAGTTATATCGATTGGAGACAATAAAGTCAGCTATATTACGGAGGATAAAATGGAAAACTGCCAAGCTGATATAGTTTTAATGGCAGTAGGAAGAAAGCCCAATGTTGAAAATTTGGGATTAGAAAATATTAATGTTGATTTTGATAATAATGGTATAAAAGTAAATGAGAGGATGCAGACGAATATTCCTAATGTATATGCTGTAGGGGATGTTACAGGTAAATCTCTACTTGCA
Organism: Bacteroidota bacterium; assembly: GCA_021796135.1. The sequence goes on along the minus strand of JAJYOQ010000164.1, from coordinate 1,917 downwards.
CATTCTGCATATCGAATGGGGGAAGTAGCAGTAAATAATATTTTTTTGCAAAAAGATAAGATGAGATATAATGCAATTCCATGGGTGGTTTACAGTTATCCGGAACTTTCTGGAGTCGGTTTAACCGAAGAACAGGCTAAGAAAGAAGGACGTAATGTTAAAGTGAGTTCTTTGCAAATGCGCACAAATGGAAGATTTGTAGCAGAGCATGGAAACGAAAAAGGAATTTGCAAAGTTATTGTAGATGCAGATTCAAATGTATTATTAGGAGTGACTCTTTTAGGTGGTGCCAATTCGGAAATTATTTATGGAGCTGCTGCGATGATAGAGGATGAATTTAGAGTGAAAGATATTAAAGATATAATTTTCCCACACCCCACTGTATCGGAAATAATTAAAGATGCGATATGGGAATTAAATTAAAGAAAAACAAAAAATGGGAGTAATATTGTGCCTAGGAATATTGTAATTAGTCCAGAAGTAGCTAAAAGAAGAGAAATATTAAAAATAAAAGATATTAGTCTAAATCAATATAAATCGGATTTTAAAGTTGAATATAAAAAATATGGTAAAGATACTTTAATACAGGTCTTAGCAGATATGTTATTGATACGTCAGTTTGAGACTAGCTTAAATGACATAAAAATTGAAGGAGCATATCAGGGTATTCAATATAATCATAAAGGCCCGGCGCATTTATCTATCGGCCAAGAAGCTGCTGCTGTAGGACAGTCATTAAATTTAACTAAAGACGATTTTATTTTTGGTTCTCACAGAAGTCATGGCGAAATATTAGCTAAGTGTTTCTCTGTTGTTCACAAACTCAAAGAGAGTGAACTTGTAAAGATCATGAGTTCTTATATGAATGGTGATATCTTAAGACCTGTTGAGTCATCTCAGTATAAGAGTACCAAAGATTTAGCCATCAATTTTATTCTATACGGTACGATGTCTGAAATATTTGCTAAGGTAACTGGTTTTAACATGGGACTTGGTAGCTCAATGCACGCTTTCTTTGCTCCTTTTGGAAGTATGCCGAATAATGCTATTGTCGGTGGTTCTTCAGACATTGCTACAGGTGCAGCCCTTTTTAAACGTATCAATTATAAATCAGGTATAGTCATCGCAAATATTGGAGATGGGGCATCCGGTACTGGTCCAACCTGGGAAGCGATGATGCTTGCTTCTATGGATCAATATAATACCCTTTGGGATAAGAAAGTGGGAGGTGCACCTCCAATCATATTTAACTTTATGAATAATTTTTACGGAATGGGTGGTCAGACCTTTGGTGAAACAATGGGATTTGGTATTCTTGCACGAATTGGAGCGGGAGTAAATGAGGATGGTATGCATAGCGAAAGAGTGAATGGAGGTAATCCATTAGCTGTTGCAGATGCTATTGAAAGGAAAAGAAAAATTGTAGAAAAAGGAAAAGGACCTGTTTTACTTGATACAATTACATACCGTTTTTCGGGTCACTCACCATCTGATGCCTCGTCTTACAGAACAAAAGAAGAATTAAAATTATGGTTAAATGAGGACCCTATTATTGAATATAGTAATTACTTAATAAACAATCAGGTAATTACTAAAGATGAATTTGAGACTATACATAATACTGCGGTTGAGTCAATTAAGAATACATTAAAGTTGGCTATATCACCTGAGATTTCTCCAAGAATCAGTCTTCAATCTGAAATAATTGGAGATTTGATGTTTTCCAATAAAAAGATTGAAAAGTTTGATGATAGAGAACCCGAAATCCTTCTTTCAAAAGAAGATAATCCGCGTGTAAAATCTCTTGAGAAAAAAGTCCGATATGGATTTGATGGTGAAGATAAACCGATTTCCAAAGCAAAATTATTTTTGTATCGCGACGCTTTATTTGAAGCAATTTTACATAGAGTATACATT
>JAJYOQ010000163.1:1222-8371 GCA_021796135.1 Bacteroidota bacterium | reverse complement strand
GATATTGAAGCTGTCGGTCATCGGGTTGTGCATGGAGGCGAAACATTCACTGACTCAATTTTTCACTTTAGATCCTTCTACTATTTTATTTGTGTCCAAAGCAATTACAAGTTCTTCGTTAGTGGGGATACGTAAAATAGGAACACGAGAACCTTCTATTGAAATAACTTCTTCTTTCCTTAGATTTTTTTCAACATCCAGTTGAATTCCCAAGAAACTCATATCTCTGCAAACTTCTTCACGGACTTCAGCAGAATTTTCCCCGATACCACCGGTAAAAACAAACGCATCAATTCCTCCCATAGCCGCAGCATAAGAGCCGAGATATTTTTTTATACGATAACAGAAAATATCGAAAGCAACTTGAGCGCGTTTATTACCTTCTTTAATTGCGGTAATCAATTCTCTCATATCGCTGCTAACACCGCTGATGCCGATTAAGCCGCTATGTTTATTTAGCAGAGTACCTGCTTCATTTAAGGATAATCCCTCTTTGCCCATAATATATAGAATTAACGAGGGATCAAGGTCACCGCTTCTTGTTCCCATTAGCAAACCTTCAAGCGGAGTAAAGCCCATAGAAGTATCGATAGATATTCCATTTTTAATAGCAGCCATACTGCATCCATTTCCGAGATGAGCAGTAACAATTTTTAATTCATTATAATTTTTACCTAAAATTTCCGCCGCTTTATGTGCAACATAGGAATGTGATGTGCCGTGGAATCCATATTTTCTGATTTTATGCTTTTTATAAAGTTCATAAGGAATACCGTATAAAAAAGATTTCATGGGCATTTTTGTGTGAAAAGCAGTATCAAACACAGCACATTGAGGAACATTAGGTAAAATTCGTTTTACCGCTTGAATACCTTTAATATTAGGCGGATTATGCAAAGGCGCTAATTCAATATTTTCTTGAAGTACCTGCATAACATCATCAGTAATTAGAATTGAGTCAGTGAATGTTTCGCCTCCATGCACAACCCGATGACCGACAGCTTCAATATCTTCTTTACTTTCTATAACACCATGATTTTTACTTAACATAACGCCGAGCACATATTCTATTGCAATAGAATGGTCAAGAATTTCGCCGACTATTTTTATTCCGTCACCATCATATCTTGAGTGAGAAAGGACTGCGCTGCTCATTCCGATTCTTTCAACAACCCCTTTGGCTAATGCTATTTTCTCAACCGTATCAAAGAACTGATACTTAATTGATGAGCTTCCGCAATTTAATACAAGTACTTTCATAATTTCATCTATAAAATATTTATTTACCTAAATTAGATCTTTTTTCCGTTTTCATCATATTTAAAGAAACCTTCACCTGTCTTTTGACCGAGTTTTCTTTCTCTTACTAATTTTCTAAGGATAGGGCACGCCCTATAACGCGGCTCTCCTAGCGTTTTCCATAAAGTTTCCATCCATGCGAGAACTTCATCAAGACCCATCATGTCTGCCATTTCTAAAGGTCCATACTGAAAATTATATCCCAAACGCATTGCAGTATCTATATCGCTTGCAGTGGCAACACCCTCTAGAAGTATATACATAGCTTCATTCAGCAGAGTTACAATAGCGCGAGTGGTAACAAATCCGGGATATTCATATACTTCTACAGGAGTTTTTCCGATTCTTGCAGCAAATTCTCTTACAAGATCAACCGTACTATTAGAAGTATGAATGCACTTAACAAGTTCGACCATTGGAATTTTTGGTACCGGATGAAGAAAATGCATACCAATGATTTTCTCGGGACGGCTGGTTGTTTCGGCAAGTTTAGTAAGACTTAATGTAGATGTATTTGAGACAAAAATTGTATCCGGTTTTGCTATTGAGTCAAGTTCCATGAATATTAATTGTTTCAAATTAAAATCTTCATCAACTGCTTCGATAATCAAATCAAAATCACTAACTTTTTTTAACGAAAGCTCCCATTTAATTCTACTAAGAATTGATTTTTTTTCTGATTTAGTAATTGCCCAGCGTTTTATTTCTCTATCAATGCTTTCAGCTAGGTCGAACTTTGCTTTTTCTAAATGTGCAGTATCTTTTTCAATGACCATAACATCTAATCCGGATGCAGCGATAGTGTGCGCAATTCCCTGTCCCATTAAACCTGCCCCTATAATTGCGACATTATTAATTGCGTTGTTTTCAACTTGATTAGATTTAGTTTTACTCAGCAGATCTTCTAATTTAATATTCTCATTTTGCATTTATTTTAACCCGAAATCTATTCTTTAATAATATACAATTTATAAAAAGTTTAGAATTCTTTTTTCCTAAAAATGGCAATTGATATTCCCAATGTTAAAATTAAAAATCCTAAAGAAGTTAATAACGGCTGATAATTATCAATACCGTTTCCCAGGGCAAGACTCATAGTAATTTTCCCCATAATTTCTGAAGTTTTTGGAAAGAAATAATATAGAGAATCTATTGAGCCCTTTAATAAATTGTTAGTTACAAATCCACTAAGCTTATATTCAAATGAATATAACATAGGGCTTACAATTAAAAATATAAGATAAGCAATCATCATGCCAGGAGCTGATGATTTTGTTAATATTCCGAATAATATTATTACGGAGTAGAGTATTGCAAAAGTGAAAGTAATTGTAAGAATAATAAAAAGAAAATTAAGGTTCCAGATAGAAAACTTGAGGGAGAAAGCTAACCAGACTCCGACAATTAATACGCCAATATTGATAAGAACAACTAAAACACCGCCCAGGTATTTGCCTATTATTAATTGTTCGCGCGATATTGGCTTTGACAATAATAAATCAATGTTTCCTTTTTCCAGCATAACAGGGATAAAACTGGCGCTTGAGAAAATCGACATCAATATCCCGATAAGCGTAACCGGAGAAATGAACATCATCTCTACCGTAGTAAAAGCCTGGAAGTAATTGCCCTGGTAACCGGAAGATACTACTTTCACTATATCAGCAACATTTAATATCAGTGCTACGAGTCCAACAGTTAAAACCGATATTATTATAAAAGCGATGAATACTTTTCTAGCCAAAGCTTCGCGAAGTGAATACCACGTAATCGTTAAAATATTTCTCATTGTAATTCCTTTTTTTCTGATTCTTGAATTAGCGAAATAAATATATCTTCGAGTGAATCTTTTTGTTGAACCATCTCTTTAATAATTATTCCGTTATTCCTCAAAACATCAAGCACCATATTTAATTGTACGGAATCAGAGACTTTAAGATTAAAATAACCATTACCTGAATTAACAAAGCTTATTCTACTGTCAAAATTATTAATTATTTTTTCAGCATTTTCACCTTCGATACTCAATTTATATTCTTCTTTTTTCTGAGTTAGTTCTTTAACTGTGCCTTCACGGATTAATTTTCCTTTATTCAATATGCCTACTCTATCGGTTAATAATTCAACTTCAGATAAAAGGTGACTATTAAGGAATATTGTTTTTTGACGCTGTTTTAAGTTAAGCAGAATATCACGAATTTCTTTACGACCAATCGGGTCAACACCGTCGGTAGGTTCATCAAGAAATATTAGATCGGGATCATTCAATAATGCTTGTGCTAATCCCAGGCGCTGCATCATTCCTTTAGAATAGTTTTTAATTTTAGTTTTTCCCCATTTACTTAAATTAACAAGATCAAGCATTTCATCAATTTTAATTTTAAGTTGCGGTCCTCCCATACCTGAAAGTTTTCCGTAAAAATCCAGCACTTCTTTACCTTTAAGGTAAGACGGATATTTATGGTTTTCGGGTAAATAACCAACTCTGCTCTTAATTTTAAAATCATTTAAATTATGGTTTAATATTTTTGCCGATCCGTCTGTTGGAAAAATAATACCAAGTAGTAATTTAATTAAAGTTGTCTTCCCGGCTCCATTTGGACCAAGCAGCCCAAAAATTGTACCTTCGGCTACATTTAATGTCAAGTTCTGCAAAGCCATGGTTTGCTTTTTGTTAAATGATGAAGAGTACACCTTTGTCAGTGAGTAAATTTCAATTGCATTCATAATATTTTCGTATTTATTTTTATTTAAAGTTCAATTAGTTTACACAATGATTTTTTCTATATATATTTAGTAACATTTCATTCAAAATTGTTTATTTCCATTGTATGATTTATTTTTTTAAGTTTAAAATGAAATATAATCATTTTAATTTTCAAATGATTTGTATTTAAGGAGTTTTTTTAATTACTCGAATTCAGGGGAATTCTGGATTTGTATCTTATACTTTGCTATGTTTAATATAATATTATGACACCTCACCAAGCTTTATCGGAATATTTTGGATACGAAGAATTCAGGCAAAATCAACTTGATATTATCGAATCAATAATTGCAGGGGAAAACGTACTAGCTGTACTTCCTACAGGCGCAGGGAAATCTTTATGTTACCAAATACCCGCTCTCATTTCCAATTCATTTTCTATAGTTATTTCGCCCTTAATTGCTTTAATGAAAGACCAGGTCGATGCTTTAAACAAAGATAATGAAATTGCCGCATTTGTTAATAGTAGTCTAAGTTATAACGAAATTGAAACTATATTGCAGAAACTATCTTATGGGAAAATAAAACTTTTGTATGTTGCGCCCGAAAGATTATCGAATCAGGATTTCTCAGAAAAAATAAAGAATATGCACCCGGCATTTTTATTCATTGATGAAGCACATTGCATAAGTGAATGGGGACATAATTTTAGACCCAGCTACCGGAGAATAAATGAATTCGCAAAATTTATATCAATAAATCGAATTTCATGTTTTACCGCAACTGCTACTCCGGAAGTGGTAAATGATATTTTAAACCAGCTTGAGTTAAGCGATCCGAAATTATTTATTCGAGGTTTTGAGAGAGATAATCTTGAGTTGAATACGATTATTACGAAAAATAAAAAGACGAAATGTCTAGAGTTGATTTCTCAATTTAAAACTCCTGCCATAATTTATACATCTTCCAGAAAAGTTACCGAAGAGGTATCTGCTTTTTTAAATATGAATCGCATTGACGCTTCATTTTATCATGCCGGAATGAATCCGCAGGAAAGGAAAAAGATACAAGAAGATTTTATCGCAGGCAGAATAAGTGTGATTATAGCTACTAATGCGTTCGGGATGGGAATTGATAAAAAAGATATCCGCCTTATAATTCATTATAATACTCCTGGGTCAATCGAAAATTATTATCAGGAAATAGGCAGAGCAGGCAGAGACGGCAAAACCTCTTATGCTTTCCTTCTTTATGATGATGAAGATATTAACATTCAAAATTTTTTTCTTTATAGTTCTCACCCCGACAAGCAGTTAATAGAGAATATATATAATGCCATTTGTGATTACGGTAAGATTGCGATCGGTAATATTAGCGACAAAGAAATACCGATTAATTATGAGTTTATTTCGGCAGTTGCAAAGAAAAATATCAATAAAGGGCTTTTACATTCTGCGGTAAAATATTTAGAAGAAAGCGGATATTTAAAATTAATTTCGGAATTTGATAGAAAGCCACAGGCTCAATTTAATGTTAACAAAAATCAGCTTAAGGATTTTATTAAAAATACTCCAAGTCCGATAGTCCGCGAATTAACACTTCAGTTAATTAGAATTTTCGGCGCTTCAATCTTTGATGAAATGACAAGATTGTCAATTAAAAGTTTGGCTGATGACCTTTATACAAATGAGACTGAAATAGAAGGCGCATTGGCAATCCTTGAGAATCTGGGGTTTATTGAATACAGGAGACCATCGGCTAAGGAAAGTGCTGTTTTAATTACGCATAGAGTTGAATCAAATCAGTTAAGACTAGATTATAAAAGGATAAATGAAAGTTTTCTTAACCTGCAGAAGAAAATTCAATCTATGGTTGACTATGTATTCTCAAAGGATTGCAGATTCAAATTTATTTTAGATTATTTCGGCGAAGATACTACTGCATATAGGTGCGGTAAATGTGATAATTGCAGAGAAAGTTATCAATTCACTGAACTAAATTCTGATTATATAAAAGAGAATATCTTGACAACGCTTAATTTAATTAAGGAACCTCTTACTGAAAAATCAATTATTTCGCTTCTCCGGGGAGATAATTCAAACAGCCAGGTTAATACAGTAATTACTTATGGTGTTTGCAGTAATTATAGTCAAAATGAGTTAAAACTTGCAGTAAAAGAACTTATAGAACAGGATTTTATACAAAAAAAAGACGGCATTAGAACCAAATTAATTTTATCACCTAAAGGGAAAAATTTTCTGATTCAGAATGGATTTTTAGAGGATTTGCCGATAATTGAAGACTACGAATCCAGTCTTGAACTTTTTAATTTGTTAAGAGATGTAAGGGCTAAAGCTGCAAGAAAATTTTTACAAACTGCATATTTGATATGTCCTGACGAAGTGCTTAGAGTTGTATCTCAACAAAAGCCGGTCTCCAAGCGAGATTTATTATCTATTCCCGGATTTAACGAAAGAATGTTTAACAAAATCGGAGATGATTTTCTTGAAATTATTAATAATTTTGTAAAATCAAATGAGAATACGACTTCCAAAGAATCGTCAAAAAAAGAAATGCCTACAAATATTAAAGCGACTTTGAATTTGGTTCAAAAAAAATATTCTATCAAAGATATTTCTGCTATGCGGCAGCTATCAGAAGCAGTAATATCAATGCAAATTGAATCTATAATTGAATATAATCCGAGTTTAGATATTAGTTATTTGTATAACGAAGGTCAATTGGATTTAATTCTCAGCGAAATAAAAAAAGGATTTTTAGACCTTAAAGATTTGAAGAGTAAACTTCCGAAAGATATTTCATATCCTTTGATCAGAATTGCTGTTTCAAAAAGTAAATCTAACCCTTCTTTTGCTTCCGCAAATCCTCAACATGCTTAGTAACTTTATCGAAGAACCCAGACCATTTTTGCGGATCTGAGTTGTAGTATGCCACAGTTGAATCATACATTTTTTCCGGCACATTAAACCGCTTAAGAATTATTGTTTTAAAATTCTGTTTTGAATATAAAGAAGTTGAAGATAATAAAAGCTTTACCGTTACTCAAAAAGATATCGATGAAATACTTGATAAAATTAGCCAAACCGGATATCAAAATTTGACTGATAAAGAAAAAAGAATAC
>JAJYOQ010000163.1:0-1212 GCA_021796135.1 Bacteroidota bacterium | reverse complement strand
GTTTTAAAATTCTGTTTTGAATATAAAGAAGTTGAAGTATCCTGAGCAAATATCAATTCAGAATAAATATTAACAAATTTATCTTCGGGCAGTACCTTTTTATCTGAGCAAGAGGTAATAAAAAGCATTTGAACAATTATTACGGCAAATAACAATCTGCTAATTTTCATATAAATTATTTCATTTTCTTACTAGCTTCAAAAAGTATTCTTTTTTCTTTATCAGTCAAATTTTGATATCCGGTTTGGCTAATTTTATCAAGTATTTCATCGATATCTTTTTGAGTAACGGTAAAGCTTTTATTATCTTCAACTTCGTGGAAATATGCATCTTCAACCGAATTATCTTTTCTTTTAAATGGGTTTGAAGGGATTCCGAAAGAACTAAAAATATTTTTACCTGAAGATGAATTATTATAAGGATTTCTATATACAGCCGAACGTTTCTCAAAAGTAATATAAATAAATCCGGCAATTGCTCCCCCTAAGTGAGCTAGATGAGCTATATTACCGCCAGGGCTTTCAATAAGCAAGAATTCCATTATTATAAAAAGCGGGATTAAATACTTTGCTTTTATCGGGATTAGAAAATAAAGAAAAATGTAGCGGTCAGGGAAATACATTGCAAAAGCTACCAGAACGCCAAATATTGCACCGGATGCGCCAATTGTAGGAGCTAAACTTTCTCCGAAAATAGGAGGCAAAAATAATTGAAATATTCCCGCTACAACACCGCATAATAGATAGAAATAAATGAATTTTTTTGAACCCATTAAATATTCAACTTCGACACCGAACATCCAGAGCGCGAACATATTAAAGAATATATGAGAAAATCCTCCATGCAAAAATTGATAGGATATTAATTGCCATGGATAAAAATGCCAAGCACTAACCATTCCGATTCCCGCGGGAAAGGTAATTCCTTGAAACGGTATTAATGCAAAATATTTTGTTATAATATCCGCGAAGGTAAATCCCGAATCAGTTACTATCTGTTTACCTATAATTTGGAAAAAGAACACAACCACATTAATTATAATCAGGTTTTTAATCATCGGAGGGAATAAAGAGAAACCTCCGAAACCTCTCGGCTTGTAATAGTTATCGCTCACATCATTTCCTTGCTTAAATACATAAAAATTAATTTTTAATTTCTGAAGATATTTCTAAAGATCATTAAGAGCTACTCGCGACACTTCAATCAGCGAAA
>JAJYOQ010000162.1 GCA_021796135.1 Bacteroidota bacterium | reverse complement strand
CTTGAATCAAAAATTAAAGCTATTACTTTGAAAACCTTCAATATACTTAGGTGTAAGGACTGGGGAAGAATCGATATAAGATTAGATGAAACCGGAGAACCAAATATTATTGAAGTAAATCCATTACCCGGAATTCTTCCTGATCCAAAAGATAACTCCTGTTTCCCTAAAGCAGCTCGTGCCGATGGATTGGATTATAACGAAATGATCAATAAGGTTCTTTATGTGTCGGCAAAAAGGCATAAATTACTATGAAAATCAATTCAAAGATATTGATATGCTACAATTCTCCAGTTTCAGTTTTTTCAATTTATAACGGAAATCCAAATAATAATAAACTTAATTCAAATGATCTTTCAGAGAGCGGATTTTCAAAAGAAATTATTAATATCGAGAAGAATCTTTATTATTATTATTCAAATATAAAAACTCTCTCTATAGATAGAAATATAGAAAAGTCAATATCAGAAATTAATAATTTTAGCCCGGATGTAATTTTTAATTTTGTAGAATCTATAGAAGGAATCGCTTCTTACGAGTATTGCATGGCAGGAGTATTCCAGCTTTTAGGATTTAATTTTACAGGCAACTTACCTTCTACTCTTGGAAACTGCCTTGATAAAAATCGCACTAAAAGCATTCTGAGATCTTATAATATAAATACACCCAATTCAATAATTGTGAATCCTACTGAAAATCTTCGTGAATTAGAATTCGATCTAAAATTTCCTGTCATTGTTAAATTGCTAAAGGAAGATGCCAGCATAGGCATATCCGAATATTCAGTTGTTGACAATTTATCAGCCCTAAAAAATCAATTAAAATTTTTATTTGATACATATAAACAAAATGTTATTATCGAAGAATATATAGATGGTCGAGAACTTAATGCAGCTATTCTTGGCAATACTGTTCTTCCAATCTCCGAAATTGATTTTAACGGATTACCCGATAATTTACCAAAAATTGTTACCTATGACGGGAAATGGATAGAGGACAGTATTTATTATAATCATACAAAACCTATTTGTCCAGCGAAATTAAATAGTAAAATAAAAAATAAAATTGAAAAAACAGCAATACTTGCTTATGAAGCATTAAATTGCCGTGATTATGCCCGTGTAGATATTCGCCTCGATAAAAATGGCGAGCCTTATGTAATTGAAGTTAATCCAAATCCCGACATATCTGTTGATTCGGGATTTGCAAGAGCAGCTATGGCAGCCGGAATTACTTACGGTATGCTTCTTAATAAAATTGCAAATTTTGCTTTATCAAGAGAAAAGAATGATTCGCAAAATAAAGCAAGCTGATGCTGCCAAAATAGAAATATTGTTAAATAAAATTTCCAACTTTACAGCAATGGAAGTTGAAATTGCCATGGAGTTAGTAAGCATTGCGGCTAATAATATCGGACAAAACGATTATCATATTTACGTTTATGAAGACGGAGACAAAATACTTGGATATCATTGTTCCGGTAAAAGACCGCTTACTGATGGAGTTTTTGATTTGTACTGGATCGTCGCCGATCCGGAGTCTAAAATTAAAGGCATCGGTAAAAAACTTCTTGAGCAGGCAGAAAATTTTGTAAAAGAAAATAACGGAAGATGGTTTCTTGCAGAAACTTCTTCTAAATTGAGTTATGAAAAGACAAGAAGCTTTTATTTAAGAAACGGCTTTTCAATTGTCGCCCAGATTAATGATTTCTATTCAGTAGGCGATGGATTGATAATATTCGGAAAATATTTTTATTAAAAACAAACTGAGGCTTAGTCATGGAACTGTGGCAGCAAATGATCAGAGACAGTGTTCACACTGTTGATCAGCTTGTAGAAAAATTCAATATTGATCGTAAAGTTGCGGAAGACCTGGATGAATTTTTTCAAGCACGTATAAATCCATATTATTTAAGTTTAATTAAGTATCCCGGAGACCCTATCTGGCGGCAATGTGTACCGGATAAGGTTGAACTTGATGATATCGATGCTGATGAAGATCCTCTGATGGAAGATGCAATGAGTCCCGTTCCTAATATTACACACCGCTATCCTGACAGAGCACTTTTTCTTGTAACCAGCCAATGCGGATTATATTGCCGTTTCTGCACTCGTAAACGAAAAGTCGGCGATTATGAAAAAATTTCTATGAAAGGTTTGGAAAGTGCATTTAAGTATCTTGAAAAACATACTGAAATACGGGATGTAATAATGTCCGGCGGCGATCCCCTTATGCTTACAGATGCAATGCTGGAAAAAATAATAGAAAGATTAAGATCTATCCCACACATCGAAATAATTAGGATCGGCACAAAAATGCCCTGTGTGCTGCCGCAGAGAATAACTCCGCAACTATGCAATATGCTGAAAAAATATCATCCTATTTATATTAATACTCATTTCAATCACCCCTGGGAAATAACTCCTGAAAGTTCAAAAGCTTGTACTATGCTAGCGGACGTTGGAATCCCTGTCGGAAATCAAATGGTATTAATGAAGGGTGTCAATGATGACCCGGCAATTGTAAAGGAATTAATGCAGAAACTCCTTAAAATTCGAGTTAGACCTTATTATATGTATATGGCTGATGAGACCAAAGGAGCTAATCATTTTAGAACTTCTATTCAAACCGGATTAGACATAATAGAAAACTTACGCGGACATACAAGCGGACTTGCTATTCCGCATTTTGTTATTGATGCACCCGGCGGCGGCGGAAAAATTCCTCTTCTTCCAAATTATGTTGTCCATTTCGATGAAGAAAAAATTATTCTAAGGAATTATCAAAAGAAAATTTATTCCTATCAGAATTATAACGATAAAAATAATCCTGTCAAGAAAAATGGCACTAATGGAAAGAACGGCAAGAACAAAGTTAAAGAAGCGGTTGTTAATAAGATTGAACTCCCCGTTTTGGAAGAAATAGAAAATTAATTGCTTCCGGAATAAAATGAACCTTGTTGTTGATGAGAATATTTCATTCGCTGAGGAAGCTTTTTCTCAATTTGGAAAGGTAAAACTTCTACACGGAAGACAAATTACAAAGAATGAAATTAATACAGCCGATATTCTAATTGTTCGTTCAATTACCAAGGTTAATAAAGATTTACTTGAAGGCACTCCTATAAAGTTTGTCGGGACTGCTACAATAGGCACCGATCATATCGATCTGGACTATATAAAAAATAAAAATATATTTTTTAAAGATGCTGCCGGATGCAATGCAGATGCCGTTGCCGAATATGTTTTTACATCAATTTCACATTTTGCTTTCAAAAATACTTACCCTATTGAAGATAAAATAATTGGAATTGTCGGAATCGGCAATATAGGAAGCCGGATCGCAAAGCATGCTGAAAATATTGGAATGTCTATATTAAAAAACGATCCTCCGCTGGAGAGAAAACTCGGAAAGACAGGGTTTTCCACTTTAGAAAAAATATTTACTGCCGATATAGTCACATTTCACGTGCCATTAAATCTAAACGGTATCGATAAAACTTATCATTTAATGCAGGAAGAAAGATTATCAAGGTTAAATGATGGTATGGTTTTAATTAATGCTTCCCGCGGACAGGTTATTGACAACGAAGATTTAGTAAAGATTCTTAATCGAAAGAAATTATATGTTAACCTTGACGTTTGGGAAAATGAGCCTGACATAAATCCGATTTTATTAAATCAAGTTAACCTTGCTACTCCGCATATTGCCGGCTATTCACTTGAAGGGAAAGTCAACGGCACAAAAATTATTTATGATTCTCTTTGTAATTACCTTAATATTGAGCCGACATGGAGCCCGATTTTTCCAAAGATAAGTGATAATGAGATTAAAATTGATTATGACGGCAATTTAACGACTGCTCTGTATAAAATATTTAATAAAATATATCCAATTAAGGAAGATGATAACGGACTTCGCAAAGCAGTTGAAATGGATAATAAAGAACGATCCGTTTACTTTGATAAGCTAAGGAAAAATTACCCCTTAAGGAGAGAATTTAGTAATTATAAAATAAAAGTAACTAATGCAGATGATAAATTTGTAAAAGTATTAAGCAGTTTCAGATTCAATATAGAAGCAATTTAATAAATAAGACTATTTAAAATTAAATTCAACTGGAATTACAAGTTCGACTTTCACTGGCTTACCATTTATTGTCCCCGGTTTAAATTGTGTATAAAACACTGCAATTTTTGCTGATTCATCACAACCGTATCCAATTCCTTTTATCACTTTGGCATAATTAACTTCTCCATATTCATCAATATCAGCTAAAATTTTCACGACTCCCGTTATTTTATTTTTTCTTGCTTCCTGAGAATATACCAGTTTATTCAAAATTGTCTGCATACCACCGACCGGTTCAGGCATTACATCTGCCTTTGTCAAATAACCGGAATTATCAAATTCACTTTTCCCGACTTTAGATTGTGTTGAGTCTTTATTGATGGTTTTATATGTGCTCTGTGAATTAGATTGAGAATTTGCAATAAGATTTTGGGTGGTATCAATGATTTCCTTTTGCAAAATACCGGAAGTGTAATTAATATCCTTCAAATAATTGCCGTTTGTATCATATATCGAAGTTGCACCCTCTCTTCTACCATTTTCAATTGTATAAAATTCCTTTAGTTTTCCGTTTTCATAATACTCTTTTACTACTCCGTCGACGGAGCCGTTATTATAATTTAATTGCTGTTTTATATTTCCGTTTGGATAAAAAAATTTAGCCAGCCCCTGACGAATATTTTTTGAGAACGTAATCTCAGATTTTAAAGTTCCGTCCCCATAATATGATTTTATTATACCATCCTGAGCAAATAGAAATGCACTAGTAAATAAAATTAGGATTGCCGATAGCTTAAATAGCATAAAATTACATTCACTTTTAATATTAAAATAGAATTTAAATTTACTAAATCTGATATTTTATAAAAATATAAATTTATATATCTATTTTGCGAAATTTATTTTTGTTCAGCTTGGAATAGAATATCAATTTGTTTATTATTTTACTTGTATATATTTAGATATTTTTAATTATTATCCAAATTCAATTATAAATTTATATAATATTGACTGGAGTTTTATGCCAAATACACCCCACATAGAAAAACATTTTACCTCGTCTGAGACTGTCAGAGATATAGTAATTGGAATGTCCGATGGTCTTACCGTGCCTTTTGCTTTAGCTGCAGGGTTAACCGGAGCCGTAGCCGCCACGCACGTCGTCGTGACTGCAGGGTTTGCTGAAATTGCCGCCGGATCTATAGCAATGGGACTAGGAGGATATCTTGCCGCAAAAACTGATCTGGAGCATTATAATTCCGAAAGGCAGAGAGAAATAGACGAGACAATTCATTTGCCTCATGTAGAAATTGATGAAGTAGAAGATATTTTTAGAGATTACGGATTAAGTGAAGAGCAAATTAAACCAATTTCAACTTCGCTCTCAAAAAATCAGGAAAAATGGGTTGATTTTATGATGCGTTTTGAACTTGGGTTAGAGGCACCTGACCCTAAACGTGCATTTAAAAGTGCCTCAACTATAGCACTCTCCTATATTGTAGGAGGTTTAATTCCCCTGGCACCTTATATTTTTCTTAAAAATATTTTGATATCACTTTATGTTTCCGTCGCTGTTACATTAGCTGCTCTGTTTGTTTTTGGATTTATAAAAGGAAAATTTACAGGGATAAACCCTCTTCGCGGAGGAATGCAAACTATTACTATCGGTGGTTTAGCTGCAGCTGTTGCCTTTTTAATCGCTAGATTAATTTCCTGATATTAAAAGAAAATATGATTAAATTTCTTCCATTAGGCGGAGCAGGTGAAATAGGGGCTAATAGTTTCTATATTAATATTGATGGGACTGGTATAGTAATAGACTGTGGTATGCATCCCTTGAAAATTGGATTAGAAGCATTACCAAAATTCGATTTAATAAAGGACTTGCCTGTTGATTATGTGTTAATATCTCATGCTCATCAAGATCATCTAAGCGCTCTTCCCTTCTTGGTGCAAAGACATCCTTATATAAAAATTATAACTACTCCCCAAACGCGGGCAATTGCAGAACTAACTCTTCATAATTCAATTTCAATTATGAGTGAGCAGTTGTCTTCTGAAGAAAAAGCATTGATGAATTCAAAGCAAATAAAGGTTTATTCACATGAAGAAATTGATTTACTAATAAAGTCTATTGAATATAGATCATATAATGAAATTTTTATTATTAATGGTTATAATCACCGGAGTAAAAATGATATAACTTGTAAATTCATAGATGCCGGGCATATTCTTGGATCTGCATCAATTTTTATTGAGCATGACGGACATACAATTTTCTATTCGGGTGATATAAGGTTAAGCGATCAGGAATTAATTCCGGGCACAAAAATAGCTCCTATGAAAATAGATACCCTTATCATGGAAACTACTTATGGAAATACAGATACTACTCTAATTCCTTTATGGAAGGATGAGTCACTCAGGTTAGCTTCAGCCATTAATTCAGTTTTAATATCGGGCGGCTCAATTTTAATTCCGATTTTTTCGTTAGGAAAAATGCAGGAGATAATAGCTGTAATTTGGAATTTAATGCAAAAAGGCAAGATTATTTCTACTGACATTTATTCGGGCGGTATATCGGAAAAAGTTAGCAAAATCTATGATTATAATAGGTATTCTGTCAACAGAATTGATCCCAGCTTTGAAATTAACTCCATTCCGCAGAAAAGTATTTATGAAATTAATCAGCCGGATGATTTCTTCAAACAACCGTGCATTGTGCTTGCACCCAGCGGAATGATGGTCGAAGGCACAGCTTCTTTTAACTTTGCAAAATATTGGCTTAAGGACAAAGTATCTGCCATTTTTACTGTAGGTTATATGGAGCCAAATAGTCCCGGACATATTATATCAATTGCCAAAAAAGGCGATAAGATAAAGTTAAATGATTATTCAGAAGAGATTGTTGTTCAATGCTCTATAGAAAAGTTCCGATTTCCATCCCATTCAAATAGGGAAGAATTATTAGAAATTGTGACTAAACTGAATCCAAAAAAAATAATATTGATTCATGGTGAAACCAAGTCAATTGATTATATGAGTTCAGCTATTCTAAAACGATTTAAAGATGTAAATTTATATCAGGCAAAGCTGGGTATTCAGATTATTCTGGATTAAAATTTACACTTGAAATGTTCATATAAGTTTTCTATGTTAGTTAAAGCTAAATACCATCTGGCAAAAATATTTATTTTATTTTTAATGATTTTGTTATAGATTCTATCACTAAAATAGGAGGCTGAATGGAAGAAGAAGAAAGTAATAAACATATTTCTCTATTTTTAACCAGGCAGACTTTCTGGCTGGTAGAAGAAGTAATAGTAAATCATTAATATGATCTTAGCCGGAGTAATAATAAAAATTCTCCGGCTTTTTATTTTATTATTATTTTGAATTCACTATAATTTTCCTTTATTATTGGAACTGTTGTTATATATTTTACGAAATAAAAAAATTTACAATGATTAAAAAAATTATATTAGCTGCATTATTTATCATAAGCATACAATGCTTTGGCTTTTCTCAAAACAAACATTCAGCATTAGCCGGCAACTGGGAGTCGGTCGAAGTAAATTCTTCCGGCAGAGGTTTGCACCTGACAATTAAAAAGGATAGCTCTTTTGAATTAGATGATATATTAAGAGCCGATTATGATTATCTATTAAAAGGAAATTTATTGATCACAAGATTAATTACTACTGCCGGCAAAACAATAATTGATACCTCGACTTTTGAGATCAAAGGTGATAGTCTGACTAGCAATTTTAAAAGAGACACTACTGTTCAGATAATAAGAATGGTAAGATTAAATCATACTAAAAAAAGAAATAGTATTGTAGGAAATTGGAAATGGCGCTATCCTAATGATGTAATGGCTTTCTCAAAATTTACTTCTAACGGCAAATGGCTTTTTAGATTACCGACTAATTCAAGAAAAGGAAAATACAAAACTTCCGATTCCGTTCTTGAATTTGATTATGATGCTAAAGGAGATAAGCCCGACAAGTATACCTATTGGGTTAAAAAAAATATTTTAATCTTGACCAATAAAGATGGGAAAGAAGAAATGTACAAAAGGGTTGATTACTAAGAAATTATTTTAGTAGATCATATCAAAATGAACCTTGCTATTTTTAAAAAATTATTTTTAACATAAAAAGAGGAAGCGATAAATATACAGCCACTATGGACAGCCCGGATCAAGGGACAACAAATATTCCCGTAAATTCAGTTTCTTTAATAGATTCCTCAGTAAAATTTGATGTGAAAGCTTTAGGAGGTTATTATGAGGGAATTTTAAATAAGGAAAATACTTTTATTTC
>JAJYOQ010000161.1 GCA_021796135.1 Bacteroidota bacterium | reverse complement strand
ATGAAAACTAAAATACACTTTAGTCTTTTGGTATTTCTATTTTTTTATTTTGCAGGTGCGGGAATAGTATTTTCGCAAAGTACATCAAAAGGGACCCTTAAAGGTCGGATTATTGGGTCGGACACAAAGAAAGCACTTCCCTATGCAACTGTTATGATCTTAGGGACAAACAATGGTGCTGCTGCTGATGCTGAAGGGAACTACATCATACGAAATGTTGGAGCTGGAAGACAAGAAATATCTGTCTCTTATGTAGGGTATGAAACTAAAAAGGTCGAAGTTTCAATTCAACCTGATAAAGTAACACAACTTAATATAGAACTAGAAATCACTGCAATAAAGGGCAAGGAAGTAGTTGTCACAGCCCAAAGAGTTGGTCAGCAGGGAGCAATCAATGAGCAAATTAGTTCAAATACAATTAAGAACGTGGTTTCATCTGATCGTCTGCAAGAAAATCCGGATGCAAATGCTGCCGAAGCTATAGGGCGTTTACCCGGTATTTCACTTATAAGGTCCGGTGGAGAAGGCACTGGTGTTGTAATACGCGGCTTAGATCCAAAATATACTCAAGTCTTATTAGATGGTATTCCACTGCCATCTACCGATGACAACACAAGGGCTACTGATATAAACGGTATTTCTGAATACGCTCTTCAGGGAGTAGAAGTTTTTAAGTCAATTACATCTGATATGGAAGGTGACGCAGTAGCAGGTGTAATAAATCTAAAGCTAAATGAAGCGCCAAGCGGATTGAAATATAGTTTAATGGCTCAAGGCGGTTATAACGACCTAAATAATTATTTGAAAAACTACATATTTCAGGGGTCGGTCAGCAATAGATTTTTTAATGATAAGTTAGGTATATTATTAAGCCTTGATGCTGAGAATGTAAATAGGAGCGCACAGACTTTAAGTGCTAGTTATCAAATAGTATCAGTTCCAGCTGTCGGACAGTTAGCTCCTCTTTATGCTAATGGTATTAACTTAAATGACCAGACTAGAATTAACGGAAAGGATGCCGGGACATTGGTGTTTGATTACAGACTATCTTCGGTTACAAAGCTTTCCTTCACTAACTTTTTCTCACACACAGATCAGAATTATACTGATGTCACCAAGTCCTACTCTCCAACAACCGGAAGTGCAAGTTATTCAATAAATGATATACCACACATATATACAGAATTGTATATCGGTTCACTTAAGGCAGTGCATCAGTTTGAATCTTTTGAATTGGATGAAGGATTATCGTTTTCTCAATCGCATGATTACACTCCGGATTCGAGGAATTGGCAGTTTACGGATATAGTTCCGGGTCTAAGTAATTATGGTAATTTGGCAGTTGAAAGGTTACCGCTGAATCAAATACTTGCGGGCGCAACAGACGGACTCTCAGCAACAACTTTAAATAATTTTCAATTATATAATATGACTCGCTCGGCTGATGATATGATTGAAAAGCATATTAATGCATATATTAATTCAAAAATTCCTTATCAAATGGGAGATTATATCTCAGGCTATATTAAGTTCGGCGCCGAATATAAATTAAATTCAAGAGATAGAAATTATGATGATAGAGGTGAAGGAAATCCTATTATTTTGGATCCAAACTGGGGAAGCTATGCAACTCAGTATCTTCCATGGGCAGGTGTAACACAAACCAATATGATGTCAATGTATGGACTAAATGAATCTACAGTTAATAACTTTTTAAAGGGTCAATATAATTTTGGCTGGTATCCTAACATTAACCGGTTAAATCAAGTATTTGACTGGTGGAATAGTTATTCAAATTACTATATAAATATTAATCCAAAGGCAACCCCTCCTGCTTTTGCAAATGGTAAAATCGGTTTCCAGCCTAATTGGGCGGGCATAAAGTTGAATACACAGAAATTAAGTGAATATTATTATTCCGGTTATTTGATGGGGGAATTTGATTTGGGCGATATTGTTTCTTTTATTCCTGGAGTACGATACGAAAAGGTAAGAGATAATTTAGGCGGTTGGTGGCAGGAAACTGTTTCCTTCCTAGACCCTAAGCGTGCACCGGGGTATTCGACAGACTCAACTCATAATGATGAATACTGGCTTCCGAACGTACATCTTAAAGTCAAACCTGCAAGCTGGATACAGACATTGTTTTCATTTACACAAACTTTAAACAGACCGAATTATAATGATTTATTGCCAAATGTTTATCTTAATAGAGGATCCGGTCAAGAATTTTACCAATCCGGAAATCCGGATTTGAAACCCGAACTCTGGTCAAACTTTGATGCACAGATTGCAATATTCGGAAGTAAAATTGGATTATTATCAATAGATGGGTTCTATAAAACTGTTAAAAATATGATATGGACACCATCTATCTTTAGAACATCAGGACAACCCTGGATATTTGGTAATGATATTAGCCAATATTTTTCTAATACATCAACGGTAGTAATAACCATACCTCAGAACCATAGTTTTCCGGTATACTTAAAGGGATTAGAATTTGAAGCTCAAACAAACTTATGGTATCTGCCGGAGCCATTTAACTATATCTCTTTAGATGTGAACTTTACTTTAATTAATTCTTCAACCAAATATGAATACTCAAAAACCAACTTAATAACAACAGGGCATGACAGTAAAGGAAGACCAATAACACAACTAGTTTCAGTTGATTCTATTTATTCCGGTCCTGTTCTGAATCAACCAAAAAGTATAGCAAATTTCTCTTTTGGATATAATTATAAAGGATTCAATCTTTGGTTGTCTTACCAATATACTGGCTCAATGGTTTCAAGTTTCCCAAACTTAACAGAATTTCAAAACAATGTTTCTCAATTTGCCAAATGGGATTTGCAAATTGCACAAAAGCTCCCAGTCAATGGACTTGAAGTTTTATTTAACTATGCAAACATAAACAATCCAGTTGGGTATCAAAATAACTTAGCAGACCCCAGAGCAACATACACTGAAAGTTATGGTTGGACAATGGATTTAGGAATTAGATATAGGTTATAAATAATTAACTCAATAATAAATACTAAATATGAAAGGAGGCAATAGAATAATCATATTGTAATAAGGGAAATATTTCAATTTACTTTTCAATTTGTAAGGGGAATTGTTTAATTCATTTAATTGAGAAAGGAGGTTAGGTTCGGATTAGTATTATAATTATCGCAAAATTTTTTTAATTAACTATACAATTTATTTAAGGAGAAAAAATGAAAAAATTATCCATTTTTCTTATGTTCCTTCTATTAAATGCTACATTATTAGCACAAACATATTTTGATGTGCAGCCTGGCTACGGTACATTAAATGATGCAATCACTGCAAATCAGGGAAATGTAATATATAGACTTCAAGCAGGGCAATGGTATGGTCTTAGCGGACAAATTGAAAATAACGGATTTGCATTAACCATAGTCGGGACAACACCTGCAGCCGGTCAAATGCCTGCTGAAATACAGACAGCGACATTGCCGGACGGTACAGTCTTAGCTAATCTATTCAGTGTATTGGGCGACTTGACACTAAAAAATGTTTTTATTGTTAATGCCGATGCAAATAATACAGAGGGTGGTAATAGTGTTATTTCTGTTAATGATGCAACACCAAATAAAGTAGTATTGGACAGTGTTACAGTTGATCCAGTGGGTTTAAATGGTGGTTTAATCGCTTTTAATGCAACCCCCCATCCAAAACTCTTTCTTACAAATTGCTTATTTCTGCGCATGGGCATGTTGGATGGCGCCAATGATGGTTGGTTCTGGTCCATTGGTGGCGCTCCCAATAATGGATTCGATACTTTGTATATAGAAAATAATACTTTTATGTCCACTGGAACAGGAATGGGGATGGGTGCCGGTTTTAACACGGACTCAGAGAACGTTGTTTGGATAAACCACAATTCATTTATTTTCCATAAGAGTCCATTATTTTGGGCTTGGCACATGAATAGTTACTTTGTTACAAATAATCTTTTCTTTGACTTTCATACACAACCTTGGAGCAAAAAGTGGAACGTTTACTTTCCAGATGGTGATACGGCGGGATCCCAAAGTGTTATGGCATTAATAAATCAAGATACTACTTCATACGATTCTACAAATGGAAAGTTGCTTTCGCAAAGAAAGTTATTTGTTGAATATAATAGCTTGTATTTGGATCCAAGAATTCAAGCCTACGCAACTACTTGGCCAAAAACGCATACTCTAAATAATGATGGGGTAACTCCGCTTGATACGAGTACTTACTTTATGCAGCTTGGTTATCCGCCGGATTCTGCAAATGTGAATAGAGAGGCTAACATGTATGGTAGTGCAAGCTTCCCGTATTTTAAATTCGGCAACTATTTGAAACAAATAGATCCTCAATGGACAGATCCAAAATTTTATGCAATCCAAGATTCATTAGTCAATTGGACTTTACCTGCTGCCGAATTGAATACGTGGGGTTTTTCTGCTAATAACGTTAACCCGCAGCCAAACCAAGCTGGTAATTGGTTTTGGAACTCAGATACTGTATACAATTACGGTAACCCTGAAGTGTGGCCACGCGTAGATTGCAGCTATAAAAATAGTACATTGTTAACTGCTTCGATTGAAGGTTTACCACTTGGCGACTTGAACTGGTTCCCGGCAGCAAAAGCAATTTGGCAGAAAAATCAAGCTTCTGTAATGACGCACATTTTAAATGAAAATACTTCCGTGATTAATATAACTTCTGTTAAGCAAGAGAATAATCAAACGCCAACTAACTTTGCATTATCTCAAAACTATCCGAATCCATTCAACCCATCAACAGTAATCCAATACAGTATCCCAAAGGACGGTATGGTTACACTTAAAGTATATGATTTGTTGGGTCAAGAAGTTGCAACATTGGTTAATCAAGAACAAAGGTCTGGGAACTATACCGCGAATTTTGATGCTTCCAAATTAGCATCAGGAGTTTATATGTATAGAATTCAATCCGGTGATTTTACTTTAACAAAGAAAATGGAACTCTTGAAGTAAAAATTTAGTTGACAAATATTTCTATTAGGGTTTTAGTTGTAATAATAATACAATTATGACCCTTTTAGTTTTCTTATTGTAATTATTCGTTATAGTAGTTCGTTTGAAAAAGCGGACCACAACTTTTTAGATCTAAGCAAATATCCATTATTTGCCAGTGATTCTTATACAATTCAATTGCTTTTATTCGCAATTGTTCTTGGATGTTTTTTCCCCCATTTTTAATTCTTCAGTTTAAAAATGTAATCGATGTTCAGCTATTAATTAACAAATCTTCAATAACAAGTTCAAAAACAAAGTGAGCACCATGAAAAAGAATTTTAGGTTTAAACTTTCTTTCTTGTTTTGTTTTTTGGGATTAATTGCAGTACAAAACAATGTTAGCGCACAAACTCAAAGGTATGTAACAGTATTTTACTCGGTATGGGCAAACCTGGCTATGCCAAGCAGTTTGTATGGCAGCGATGTCTACAATATGTCGTCAACCATATACAGTCCGTATCCAGCATTCAATTGGTGGGGAAAACCTGCTTATTGCGCAACCCACGGAGATACAACCATAAAAAACAATTACCTTATGTATTTTAATAACGATTCCACTCAAGCTAACGATAGTCTGATTGATTATCATGCAGATCTGCTGACGAGTGCCGGTGTTGATTTTATCACGTTGGATTTAACCAACGGATCGCAACAAACTATTGTTAACGGAGCAATAGCGCTTTGTACGCGTTATCAATGGCGTCTAGCTAATGGATTATCAATACCGCAAATTGCTTTCTGGGTTAAGGATGAGGCAACTCTGAAAGTAATTGAAACGCAGATATTTAATGTATTTAATAGCGGCATATTCTTTAATTATCTTGGTAAGAAATTATTATTAGTTGCTCAACCGGATTCCACTTTAGGTGCAGGAGATTCAAACCAACCGGCAGTTCCCACAAGTGGAGATTTTGCAAACTATACAGCACGTCACTGCTGGGGACTTTCCGGAGTAAATGGTCAATACTGGTGCTTCAAAACGAACCAAAGTACTCCTCCACCGGCATTTTATTACAATGGACAGCCAGAGGAGATGTGTGCGCCGGTTGCTTGTCAGGCATCCTATATGACCACTGATGGTGTAAACCCAACAGCAGGTGCAGTCGGGCGGCAAAACGGCGCTTTCTTTACCACATACGTAGAAGCGGCTAAAACTGTACAGCCAACATTCCTTTTTATTCATTCATGGAATGAATGGACAGCCCAAAATTTCGGGACGCAAGCCACACCAACTTTTGTAGATATGTGGCGTGAGGAATATAGCGCTGATATTGAACCCATGGAGGGCGGACATACCGATCAATACTATCAGTTGATGAAAACAAAAATAGGTGAGTTCAAGAGAGCAGGTATTCCAGATTGGGAATTTACATCCGATGTCCAAGGTTGGACTGCAACTAATCAGATTACGGGATTCGGATGGCAAACTGGTGGTTATGTTGGCGGTGCTATTACTGGCACTGATAATAACATTACTTCAAATGCAAACCTTGCGATAGATATCACCCATTATAATAAATATATTACTATTCGGATGGCAAACAGTTCATCTGCAACTAATGCTCAAATCTATTTTATAACTAATACTGATAATATTTGGAACGACGCAAAGCATGTAGATTTTGCAATAAATCCGAATTCAGGTTTTACTACGTATACAATTGATATGTCAACTGTCTCAGGGTGGTCCGGAACACTCTCTCAATTACGAATTGACCCTTGTGATAATGCTGCTAGCGGCTCTTTTCAAATAGATTATGTTCGTATTAGTGGTCAGATTTGGGATTTTACATCAAATATTGAGGGTTGGGCTGCAACTAACAATATTTCCGGTTTTGGATGGCAAACTGGAGGCTATGTTGGTGGTACGATTACTGGAACAGATAATAATATTACTTCAAGCTCTAACCTTGGTATAAATATATCTAATAATAAATATATTTTGGTTAATTTAGCTAACAATTCATCAGCTACTACAGCCCAAATCTATTTTATAACTAATACTGATAATGTTTGGAATGAAGCAAAACACGTAGACTTTACAACAAACCCAAATTCAGGTTTAACCACATATACAGTTAATATGTCTGCCGTCTCAGGGTGGACAGGTACACTTTCTCAGTTACGATTAGATCCTTGTGATAATGCTTCTAGCGGCTCTTTTCAGGTAGATTACCTTCATATAATAGGACAAGGATGGGAATTTAGCTCCGATGCTAATGGTTGGACAGCAGGCAATAATATATCGGGATTCGGTTGGCAAACGGGAGGATATATTGGTGGTAATATTACCGGAACTGATAATTATATTTTTTCAGGCTCTAACGTTGGAGTAAATATTAATGATAATAAATATGTTACCTTTAGGATGGCGAACAGCTCATCAGCAACTGCCGCCCAAATCTATTTTATAACTAATACTGATAATGTTTGGAATGATACAAAACATATAGACGTTACAATAAATCCGAATT
This sequence comes from Bacteroidota bacterium, assembly GCA_021796135.1. The sequence continues at coordinate 861 of JAJYOQ010000161.1, read as the reverse complement.
CAGGTTTTACCATATATACGATTAATATGTCGGCAATCTCAGGGTGGACAGGTACGCTTTCTCAATTACGATTAGATCCGTGCGATAATGCTTCTAGCGGCTCTTTTCAGGTTGATTATATCCATGTTAGCAATGGATTATATAAAAGCTCTGCTGGCCCCGTTGAGGAAAAAGAAAATCAAAATCCAAATCCAATCAGCTTTAATCTTAACCAAAACTATCCTAATCCATTCAACCCATCAACAGTAATCCAATACAGTATCCCAAAGGACGGTATGGTTACTCTTAAAGTGTACAATTTGTTAGGTCAGGAAGTTGCAACATTGGTTAATCAAGAACAAAGGTCTGGGAACTATACCGTGAATTTTGGTGCTTCCAAATTAGCGTCCGGAGTTTATATGTATGAAATCAAGTCAGGTGATTTTTCTTTAACAAAGAAGATGACACTCTTAAAGTAAAACTTAATAACAAAAATACTTTTATTAGGATAAAGCGGGATACCATATACTGCCTGCCTAATTCTAATTGTTATTTACGGTGGTTCGTTTGAAAAAACGAACCACAACTTTTTAGAGCTGAGCAAATATCTATTATTTACGAGTGATTCTTAGAGTACCTTATAATTCAAATTCGTGTAATATTTGGCAGAAAATTATAAGAAAGAAATTTCCTTCTTTGGTTCTGGCTTGTCCAGGTTAGGTATTGTCAATTAATTTTTTGTTTTTTGTGTCAAAATATTTTTTATCCACCTCGGCGGACTATATTCTAAATTTTACATTCTACATTGCAGCTTGCCGCGCTATGCAATTCAATTGCTTTTATTCACAATTGTTCGTGGATGTTTTTTCCTCGTCTTTTTAA
>JAJYOQ010000160.1 GCA_021796135.1 Bacteroidota bacterium | reverse complement strand
AGGATAATGTATTTATCGGGTTTATTTGTTTCTACAATAATTAAACATCTACGATGTTTTTTGACCTCGTAGAGGATTAACAAATTCCTTGATTTTTATCCTATTAAATTTCTCAACTAAGAGAGGCATAATTTGCAATCCTTCAAATTTTGAGAATTTATTCCGGTATTTATTATCCCTTTAATTGAATTTCATTATATTAACAATATAATAAAAGCTATTTATATAGGAATTCTGGAATAAAAATTGTTTTATTCAGTCGACGGGGATATTTTTACTTAAAGAAGGAGTTGATTTATGGATGCAGTTTTATTGTCAAGAATCCAGTTCGCCATGACAATCGGATTTCATTTCCTTTTCCCACCGGTATCTATTGGTTTAGCATGGCTTCTCGTAATTATCGAAAGCTTCGGCTTCAAAAGGAAAGAGGAAGTTTATGTTAGACTTGGAAAATTCTTTGGGAAAATTCTGGCTCTTACTTTTTCAGTCGGTGTAGCTACCGGAATAGTAATGGAGTTTCAGTTCGGAACTAACTGGGCGGAGTATTCTAAATTTGTTGGCGATATTTTCGGAGCGCCATTAGCCGCCGAAGGAGTTTTTGCATTTTTCCTTGAATCAACTTTCCTTGGCTTATATCTATTCGGAAGGGATAAGGTTTCTAACGGAGTGCATTTGTTTTCAATATGGATGGTAGCAATCGGAGCTACTATCTCTGCGTTCTGGATTATTGTCGCCGGTTCATGGATGCAAACTCCCGCCGGTTATATTATAAAAAATGGACGGGCGGAGCTTACAAATTTTTGGGACGCTGTTTTTAATCCTTCTACTGTTATTAGATTTCTCCATACTATCGATGCAGCTTTAATAGCCGGAGCTTTTATGGTAGCAGGAGTCTCTGCTTATTTAATTCTAAAGAATAAAGAGACTGAACTAGCTAAGCGCTCGATGAAAATTGCTGTTTATTTTGGATTGATAGTTTCATTGCTTGAATTATTTCCCTTTGGACATGAAAGCGGCAGGGAAGTAGCTAAATATCAACCGGCAAAGTTTGCAGCAATACAAGGTTTGTATACTTCACAAACCGGAGCGCCGCTTGCAGTTTTTGCAATTCCGGTAATGCCTCCGCCCGAACTTAAAGCAAAAATAGAAATCCCGGGACTTCTTAGCTGGCTTGCTTTCGGCGATCTTAATGCTAAGGTACAAGGGATTAATGATTTCCCTCCAAATGACTTACCGCCTTTGTTTATTACTTTTGTTTCCTATCATAATATGGTCGTTCTTGGAATGTTGTTTATTCTACTTATGATGATAGCAACTTACCAGCTCAAGAAGAATAAATTGTGGGACAGGAAAATTTTATTGAAAATGTTTGTATGGGCGATCCCATTGCCTGTGATAGCATGTGAACTTGGATGGATTGCTGCTGAAGTCGGAAGACAACCCTGGATTGTTTATAATGTAATGCGCACGTCAGACGCCGTATCTAAGAATGTTCCGGCGGGCAATGTATTATTCTCGATAATTTTATTTGCATTAATTTATTTATTAATTGGCTCTTTATACATATATCTTCTTGTAAAAGAAATAAAACATGGTCCCGAACCTGCTGCAATAAAGGAGGTGTTATCATAATGGACTTAAACACAATTTGGTTTCTGCTGATTGGAATTCTAATTATGGGCTATGCTGTATTAGACGGGTTTGATTTGGGAGTAGGTGTTTTGTATCTTTTTACTAAAGACGAAACTGCCAAACGAGTATACTTAAACTCAATCGGCCCGGTATGGGACGGAAATGAAGTTTGGCTATTAACCGGAGGCGGAGCTTTATTTGCCGCTTTCCCAATTGTCTATGCAACCGTGTTTAGCGGCTTTTATATACCATTCATGCTTTTGCTTGCAGCGCTTATTTTTCGAGCAGTTTCTTTTGAATTCCGAGGTAAGGTCTCATCACCCGGATGGAAAAAACTTTGGGATTATTTATTTGGGATAGGAAGCCTATTACCCTCAATATTGTTCGGTGTTGCTATAGGGAATATAATCAGCGGCTTGCCGATTGATATAAGCGGTAATTACGTTGGTACATTCCTTGATTTGCTAAATCCCTATTCTATTTTAGTCGGATTAGTAAGCTTATCTTTTTTTGCTATGCATGGTTCAATTTATTTAATGATGAAAAGTGAAGGATCAGTGAAGGAAAAAGTTCTTCCATATGTTAATAGGTTATGGATGGCTTTTGTTTTATTGTATGCATTAACATCCTTTTTTACTTTTTTCGAAGCGCCGTTCCAGTTTAACGGCTTGTTAAACAACCCACTTTTCTGGGTGTTGTTTGTTCTTTTGCTTGTATCAATTGCGCTAATTCCGGTTTTTGTTAAAGCGAATAAATTCTTTAAGGCTATTATCTTTTCATCATTGACAATTATTTCGATAATTGGATTAACAGCTTTAAGCTTGTTCCCCCGGCTCGTTCCATCTAATATAGATTTAGATTTTAGTTTGACAATATATAATGCCTCGTCTTCGAAGACTTCTATGACGGCGATGCTTTATATTGCTTTAATCGGAATGCCGATAGTAATAGCTTATACAATTTTTGTATACCGGGTATTTAAGGGAAAAGTTGAAATTACAAAGGAAAGCTATTAAGACACTTTACTCAACTCTTGAAAAACCTGTCTGCCGCCAGGCAGGTTGGAGTAGTGGAATGTTGGAATGTTGGAATAATGGAAGAATGAAATTTTCCACCATTCTATAATTCCTGTTTTTAGAGGTTTCCTATGGTTAATTAGCGGGCTTGCAATGCTGGCATCAGAGCTAAAGTCCATGGAGATATTGTCTGTCGCTTGGTGAAAATATCCAAAACAATAAATCAAGTTCTTTGCTATATGGTTTTGCAATAACCGTATCATCTATTATCAGATACGTATTCTCTAAGTTTTATCAAGCAACTATAATGCTTTTGTATATACTTGTTCCATTTACCTTCTAAGACCAATAATCTTTGAAGTCTGTCGTGTGAGACATATGGATGCTCAGAATCATAAATTATGTTCCGATTATATTGTTCAGAAATCTTAGTGCAAGTTGGTCTAATCCGCCTCTGGCGGACTAAAACATATCGCATTTACATAAGCGATTAAGGCTGTTTGATAAATTAGTCTTTTCATCATATACTAATTTAACACCTTATTTCGCTTATGTTTATTCTCTTTGCGTAACTTCAGTAATTCATTTAATTTATCCTTTCAAGAAAGCCCACGTTAATCAGGATTACAGCTTTGGCTTTATTATTTCCAAGCCGTCATTTGCTTATCCATAATCATTTGTATTTATCCCGGTTTGTCAATAAAAAAGCCACATATATCCTTACCTCCATTTACCTTTCAATGCAACAATGCCCCCTAAGTTCGGTCTCTCCATTCCGCTCTCCGGCGGGCATTATTGGTGAAACGCATTAGGGAAAAAAGTTTTCAGTTCGCTCCGCTCAATGACTCCATATCGCTGTTGCTCATAAAAATGCAATTTTAAGATTATAATATTATCCGGCTTGATAGCTAATTATCGGGGAATGATTTGTTATGGTTTTCCTATCCCAAAAACCCCGCCAAAGCACACCCACTTTTCCTTTTAACCGATTCACCGATAAACCACTCACCAATGTATGCTTCAAAAGTAACTTTCCAACTTAAGTTTAATACGATGACACTAAATAATTAAAAGAATCTTAACACAGATTTACTCCTTTTGATTAAAATATTTTTTATATTATATTATTGAAAATAACTAATGCAATTGAAAGGTTAATTATGCAACAATTATTTAGTGTAATAATGTTCTGTATGATAGTCTTATCTTTTGATTCATGTTCGCAACCTTATTCATCTTTAACAAATCTTAATTATAGAATTGATTTCTACTCAGGTGGAGGTTTTACCGGTGTTGAATCCGGAATAACTATTTCGAGTCAAGGCTGGGCAAAATTTTGGAAAAAAAATCTTAATTCCTTAAGGCAAACAACAGATAGTGTAGCTATACCTATTGATAAGATGGTAAAAATTACTAACCTCATGACAAATCCTAAAATCTTTTCTTACGATAATAAGTATGCAGGTAATTATACTACTTACTTAGTTTTAGCTCAAGATATTCAATTTAATCAAATATCTTTTAATGATTCTGAACCACCTTCAAATATGCCGGATGTTATCAAAGATTTAATCACAGAAATTAAAAAAATTAAAAAATAATAAGGAGCTTTAAAAATGATAAAATTTAGATACATTATTTTTATTCTGTCAACTTTTATATTCTTAAATTCATTTGCTGCCCAACAGAACGGCAAAAATATTAAGAAAGCCAATCTCCCTGTTGCAAATCAATCACTTGTTTCATCAAATTCACACTATTCAAGCATTCCGGCAAGGCTTAAAAATTTTATAAATAAACTTGGATTGACTCCGTCAACCACTAGACTTTATTCAACAAACAAAACTATAGCTGCTGCTTTATCGACTAAATTAGGCGGGAAAATAACTCTTCCGTCTCCTGCAATTTTAAATTCTAAAGATATCCGCAGGGTCATATTAGATAATAAATTTGGGACACCAAGATTGATTGATGTGAATACTCCTACATCTCAAAAAGGAAATTTGATTCAATCGACCGGAAATGCATCTACAAAGGCAATGAACTTCATGACAGCAAATAAAGATTTGTTAAAGATTTCAGATCCGGAAAATGAATTTAAATTGGAAAGTGTTAGGAAAGATGCGCTTGGAATGACGCACATTCGTTATGAGCAAGTTTATAAAGGTTTGGAAGTTTGGGGAAAAGAAGTTTACGTACATTTTGATAACCACGGAAACATTTCCTCCTTAACCGGAAGCTTTGCGAAAACACCCGGATCAATTCAGGATATTTCAGGAAAAGTTAGCTCTACTAGTGCCCTTACAATTGCTGAGAATGAGCTTAAAAGCAGGATGAATATAAGTGGATTCTCGAATCAAATTCAGAACTTACTTAATTACCATGGGCCGTCAGCAAGGCAAATTATTTGGTATGACAAACAACAGATACCTCACTTAGCCTGGTTTGTAGAAGTACGTGCCGGACTTTCCCAGGATTGGTATTATTTCGTAGACGCACAGAACGGATCTATTTTAAACTCATATAATAATGTTTGCTTCGATGGAGCAACAACCGGAAGCGGAGTAGATCTTAATGGAGTTAACAGAACTTTCGGTACTTACCAGGTCGGTACAAATTATTTTATGCTTGATGCTTCGGAAGCAATGTTCAATGCTGCGCAATCCCAAATTCCGAGTAATTCTGTCGGAGCAATAGAATGCCTGGATCTTCAAAACAATGACCTTTCCAGCAGCTCTCAATTTTATTATGTAACCTCCACAAATAATCAATGGAATGATCCTACTTCTGTATCTGCCAACTACAATGCAGTTACGACATATAATTATTACCGCACTGTACAAAATAGGAATTCAATTGATGACAGCGGAATGACAATTTATTCTGTTATTCATGTTACAAAGAATGGTCAGGCGATGGAAAATGCTTTTTGGGGAGGTACTGTAATGTGTTATGGAGACGGTGGCACCATATTCAAACCGCTCGCTGGCGGGCTTGATGTTGCGGCACATGAGATGACACACGGTGTAACGCAGCATACTTCGAATCTAGAGTACCAGGATCAATCCGGGGCGTTAAATGAATCGATGTCTGATGTATTTGGAAAACTTGTAGATACGACTTCATGGGAAATAGGTTCAACGGTTGTAAAAGACTTACAGATATTTCCTACCGGTGCATTAAGGGATATGAGTAATCCGCATAACGGCGGCAATCCGGGTGACGCATGCTGGCAGCCGGCTAATATGTCCGAATATGTTAATACAACCCAGGATAACGGCGGAGTTCATGTAAATAGCGGCATACCCAATTATGCTTTTTATTTTGTTGCTTCATCAATCGGAAGATCTTCTGCCGGCAAAATTTGGTATAGAGCTGAAACAACTTATCTAACCCATACATCTCAATTCCTTGATGCTAGAATTGCAACTGAGAAAGCTGCAACAGATATCTTTGGTTCGACAAGCAATGAACTAAATGCGGTAAAGAGCGCATGGGATAAAGTTGGAGTTTTTGAAGGAACGCCGCCACCTCCTGCTGCTCCTACACAGGTTGTGGGTCAAAACTGGATTCTTGCTGTGAACACAAATTACAATGCTGATCCAAATTCTATATATATGGCTAAAACTCAAATAAATTCAAGTGCTGACTACTCAGCACTCACCCAAACCCGCGTACTAAATAAACCTGCTGTTTCTGATACTTCAGGCTTAATTCTTTTTGTTGATCAAAACAATGATCTCCGCGCTTTATATGCTGATCCAAATAATACTCAGGAAACTATTATCGATTCAAGTGGATATTGGAGGGAAGTAGCGGTGGGCCCCGGATTGAGCAGTTTTACACTCCTATCAAAGTATATTGATACTACAATTTATTATTTTGATCTTAACGCAAATACAAATACGGCGTTCAAAATTGTAACCCCTTCTTATGATGTAGCAGATACCAAAACGGCTTTATATGCTGATGCGATGTCATTCGACCCAACAGGGCAGTATCTTTTGTTTGATACATTCAACCAAATAATAGGAGCAGCCGGAGATACATTAAGTTATTGGAATATTAATATGCTGGATGTAAAAACCGGTTTTATGCAAAGTGTATTTCCGCCGCAGTCGAAGGGAATAAATATCGGTGATCCGTCTTTCTCAAAAACCTCACAAACCCGCTTTACGTTTGATTATTGGGACACCAATAGTAATACTTTCGAAGTATTAGCCGCAGATTTTAATACCGGAAACTCTGCTATCGTAGCTTCAACAACCTCACTTGGGTATCCATCATATTCCGGAGATGATAAAACAATCGTTTACCATAATAATCAAATAATTTCATCGGTTAACCATGATGTTCTGCAGCAAATGCCGCTTAAAAGTGATTTTATTACAGGTACCGGCACCCCAACTTCATATTTAGTAGATGCAACTTTTCCTGTCTGGTTTGTAATCGGCAGTCGAATTACAGATGTAAAGAAAGAGTCCAGTCCAATTCCACAAACAATTTCACTTGAACAAAATTATCCTAATCCTTTTAATCCTTCAACAATAATAACCTATGATCTACCTAAATCCGGTCTAGTAACATTGAGGATTTATGATATTCTTGGTAGGGAGGTAGCGACAATTTATAACGGAAATCAGAACGCTGGTACTTATAAAGTTTCTTTCAACGCTTCAGGGCTTGCAAACGGAGTTTATTTTTATCAATTAAAATCAGGAGATTTCGTTTCTACTAAGAAGATGATTTTGTTAAAATAGCTTTATCCCGTAGAAAATTGCCATGGCTATTTGATAACTTGCAACGATTTGCCGCTGCGAATTATCTTGTTGAGTTTGAGTAAGAAAAAATAATATTGACTTTTCCTTAGGAATCCTTCGGATAGCCAAATAATGTGTTTACTTATTTTTAAATAGTTCAACTAAAATAAATAGGAGTTCAATATGAAAAAATCGCTTACCCTACTAACGAGTTTGACACTATTATTAACAATGCACATTACTGCTTCTGCGCAGGTGCAATGGGCATTAGATACTATATTTCTATTTAATCTACGCTAAGAGTACAGACGGCAAGAGTGAATTCAGAGATACAAAAAAAATGATGTTACTCAAGTGATTTAACTTCTAAAAATATTTTAAGGGCGTGTAACAAACTGCACGCCTAATTCATAGCGCGGGAAGCTTGCCTACCGAGACTGTTGCACAACTCCAAAATGTCATTTCGAAGGATCCGCCGCGGCGGATTCGAGCGCCTGCCCCGTATGCGGGGAGAAATCCCATCTTAGAAAGTTTTGAAACCTCTATCTTCGTTCGAGACTAAATAATAGAGTTCTGCAACAGCCTCTACCGGCAGGCCGCAAATGGAAGATGTAAAAAAAAGGACTCCAATTATCGGCGGTTGAAATACAGAGCTCAAATTTGTGCAGGTATATTTACATAAAATGTTGTACCTTCTTCTTCATTTGAAGTGAAAAGGACTTCTCCTTTCAAATATTTTTCTGTAAGAAATTTTAGACTATAAGTCCCAATTCCTCTACCCGCTCCTTTTGTAGAGAAAGAACGGTGAAATATTTTTGGTTGAATCTCTTCCGGAATGCCTGTTTGATTATGAACCGATAATTTTATTAGACCATCTCCATTACTACATCCAACAGATATAATTCCTCCGGTTTGCGAAGCTTCAATCGCGTTCTTTATTAAATTACTAATTATACGGCTAAGTGTTGCGTCATGTTTGTAATGTCGTATAATATT
>JAJYOQ010000159.1 GCA_021796135.1 Bacteroidota bacterium | reverse complement strand
TATGATTTTTCTGTGCAGCTTATTATCTGTCGGAAAGGTGATATTCTTTTCTTGTACCGTCGTATCTATGCTTACATCAGGCTCAAATCTGTCATCTCCGTTTAACCTAATGCTTTCCTTTAAGATCGATTCTATGCCTTCCTCGCCTATGCGGTTTCGGAAATCTACAAACTCACTTCCTCCGCACTGATGTTGTCTCTAGGAATCTAGATTAAAAATAATATGACCCTCAATTTTTAAGCACTTCAATCGCCATTACATATTTATTAAATAATTAACTACTTCAAATTGAAGAAGAAAGAAATAAAAATCAATAAAGTATCAATCATCATGACGCAAAGAACAGGAGTATTAGTAGGGGCAATGAGTTTTAGCAATCCGTACGATGGACATACGCTAAAGTCGGCACTCGAACAAGCAGAAAAGTTGCTGGGAAGAAGCAGTATAAGGACAGTCACAGCAGATAGAGGTTATAGAGGGGTAAGTAAAATAATTGAGGTATTAATACAAAGCCCAAAACCATTTAACAATAAAATACAGACGAAGTACAAGCAGAACAAGTTAAAGAAACAGTTTGGCAGAAGAGCCGCCATAGAGCCGATGATTGGGCATTTGAAATCAGATCATAGAATGGACAGAAATTATTACAAGGGAATAACCGGTGATGCGATTAATGTAATGCTCTCGGCAGCAGCATTTCACTTCAAAAGGATGATGAGAAAATGGAAGTCATCTTTTTTATTCATTTTTTATCGCCATTTTATTTCGTTCATTATTTCTTTTTTCGAGCAAGTTTTCTAATCCCCAAAAGAAATTTGGGTTTTTAAGGGTTGACTATATAGTAAGTTTGACTAAAGACTTTGAAATTAGTATATTTGAAATATAAAAATAACACCGCGGGGTGGAGCAATTGGTAGCTCGTCGGGCTCATAACCCGAAGGCTGTAGGTTCAAGTCCTGCCCCCGCTACTAAGAAAGCCTGGAATAGCATTTCAGGCTTTTTCATTTCTTGCCTTCTGTATTTTCGGAAATATTCAATCGGTATAATAAAATTATATATTTAAATTTTTGATGTTAAAATGTCTTACAATTTTTATAAATTTCATTTGCTAATAATTTCAAATTTAGAAAAATGAAAAAATTCTTTTTAGTCTTATTTATTTTAGCTTTATTGTTCAATACTTCCTTTGCGGAAAACAAAGGAGAAAAAAATGCTAAAATCCATCCAGCAGAAATATAAATCTATTTCAACTATTTCGGCAGAGTTCAAACAGTTGACAGATGGGAAAGTGAATTTGGAGGGTAATTTTTATTTTGCAAAAAATAATAAAATACGTTTAGAACTAAAACATTCAATCATTGTTTCTAACGGTGTTACTAATTGGAGTTATAATAAAAGTGAAAATAAAGTTATAATTACGAATTATGATAAAGAAAACCCGCCTTTGTTTTCGGTCGATAATTTAATAAATACTTATCCTGCCATGTGTCAAGTATCTTCCGAATTACTAAATGGGAAAAACGTTTTAGTATTAACTGCTAAAAACCTTTCATTAAAATTCAGCTCTATAAAAATTTGGTTAAACGGTGATGACTTAATAGATAAGTTATTAATTAATTCCAGTGGTAAAACAATTGAAATGACTTTTACAGATTATAGAATAAACCAGAAACTTAATGAGTCTAAATTTTCATTCAATCCACCTAAAGGAAGTTCAGTAGTTGACCTTAGATAAACGACAAGAAAAATTTAAGCTAAAGAGTGTTTTAAAATATTTATTCCCTCTTATACTTGCAGCAATATTTTTATTTATTGCTTTTCGGGGTGTTGATTTTGATAAAGTTTTGGAGACCATTTCAAAAGCTTCAATACTTTGGATAGTAATTTTCATCTTTTCAGTTATGTTCTCCCATTTCCTGCGCGCTTTAAGGTGGAAAATAATTATCAGCTCGGTAAAAAAAGATGCCAAAATGAAAAATTTATTCGGGTCTTTGATGGTGGGATACGGTGTAAGTTGTGCAGTACCACGTCTTGGAGAAGTTACAAGGGCAGTTTTAATAGGTAAATGGGAAAATCTTTCGCGATCTTCGATGTTTGGGACAGTAATACTTGAAAGAATTATAGATGTAATTTTTTTGGGTTTAGCTGTGCTAATTTCATTTATAATATGGAGCGATAACATTTATTTAAACTTCCCCTGGCTAAAGTCGGCTTTATATATTACAACTGTCTTAGTAATTCTGGCTTTTATATTTCTATTTTTTATTATTAAATACAAAGAGAAATTTTATAATTCTTTAATAAAAATTATAGGTAGATTTTCTGAAAAATATGCCCATAAATCAGCTTATATATTTGAGATGCTTATACAGGGATTTTTAAGCTTAAAAGGTGTGAAAAATTATATTTTTGTTTTCACACTCAGTTCATTAATAATGCTGAATTATGCACTGAGTGCTTATATCGGATTTTACACATTGGGAATGCAAAATCAATTCGGTATACATATAACATTCGGTATGGCATGGGTATTAATGAGTATAAGTGCAATAGGAGTGGTAATTCCGACTCCGGGAGGAGTAGGTTCTTATGAAGCTCTATCGAAGGCAACATTAGTCTTACTTTTCGGATTCGGAGAATCGATTAGTCTTGCATATGCAATTTTGACACATGTAATTTCATACATTTTGTTTATCTTCACGGCGCTCATTTCCTTCTACATATTAAATAAGCAACATGAAAACATTTTTAATGTAATAGAGACTGATTTAGAAGACTTATGAAATTTCGCAGTATATTTTTATTCTTTATTTTTTTCTCAATAACTTCATTTGCACAATATAGTGTAAGAGCCGGAATGGGAATATCTTTTAACAATGCGCCATCATTAATAGACTATATCAATCAGAACTTTGCTTCTGCCGGACAGCAATTAAATACATTCGGTACTGCTATTAACTTTAATGGCGAATTTGACTATTCTATAAATAACACTTATCAAATTGGAATTGATATTAATTATTTTTTAAATTCATACTCTTTTACCTCTACTTCAGGAATTTATAAAATGGATTATAATATCTTAATGCCCAGTCTTGTTAATTACTATGTTATTAGCGGCTTAGGTTATAATTTTAAATTTGGCGGAGGTATAGGCCCCAGGTTTGTAACTGTTAGTGAACAAATACCCGGGACTCCTTCTGCAATAAATTATACATCTACAGGTTTTGGATTCCTAGCACGCTTTGACGGTAATACTCTTCTAAGTAAAGATCTATATGCTAACATCGGATTTGATCTCCGATATGATATTAATAGTAAACCCCAAAACGGGAATAATTATATGGTAAATAGTGTTACGGGAGCTAAGGTTGATTTTAATATGTTTTCAACTGTAATTCGTTTAGGCATAACTTATAACTTTTAGGAGACAAAATTGAATCTTTTTCAGGCTATAATTTTTGGAATAATTCAGGGATTAACAGAATTCCTTCCTATAAGCAGCACAGCACATTTGACAATTGCTGCTAAATTAATGCACGTAATCCCCTTGATGAGCGATAATGAATGGACTGCATTTATGGCAGTTATTCAGCTAGGAACTATGTTGGCTGTTTTAATTTATTTTTGGAAAGATGTTTGGGAAATTTTATTAGCCTTCTTCAAAGAAAATATAGGTGATAAAAGAGTCAAATTTGACAAACAATCATTAAACTCAAAATTAGGCTGGTTGATTATAATTGGTTCAATCCCTGTTGGACTTATAGGGCTATCGTTAAAAAAAATAATTGAAGGTGCTCTCACAAAAGATTTATACGTAATAGCAGCAAGCATGGTTGGACTTGCTATATTATTAGCAATTGCCGAAAAAATAGCAAAATTCAGAAAAGAATTAAAGGAAATTACTCCAAAAGATGCATTCTGGGTAGGAGTCGCACAATGCTTTGCTCTAATTCCTGGTTCCTCCCGATCCGGGACAACAATTACTATGGGACTATTCCTTGGTATGAAGAGAGAGACCGCTGCTAGATTCTCATTCCTTTTAAGTTTACCTGCTGTATTCGCAAGCGGATTATTGGAATTATGGGAAGCCAGGAAATTTATAAATCCTGCATTGAGCGGAGATTTAATAATAGCGACCATATTTTCTTTAATATTTGGTTATTGGTCAATTGATTTGCTTTTAAAATTCCTTCGTACAAAAACCACATTTGTTTTTGTATATTATAGAATTGCTTTAGGAATAGCAATCTTAATTTTAATTTCGATGCACTTTATAATGCCTTAGGAGATCTTATGAAAAAATTATCAATATTTCTAATAATTTTATTATTTTCTCTCGGCTGCAAACAATCACAATCAAACGGAAAGAATGACATGTTAGTATCACCGGATTCAATTTTAGTAGCGGTTATGAAAACAAATATGGGAACAATAAACTTGGAATTATTACCTGACGTTGCTCCCATGGCAGTAAAAAACTTTGTGGAGTTATCAAAACAAGGATATTATGACAGTTTAACCTTTCATAGAGTAATAGACAATTTTATGATACAGGGAGGAGATCCAACGGCTACCGGTCAAGGCGGTAAAAGTATTTACGGAGGGCTCTTTCAAGATGAGTTTAATCAAAGTTTTAAGTTTGATTCTGCCGGAATTTTAGCAATGGCAAATGCCGGACCAAATACAAATGGAAGCCAATTTTTTATAACTCTGGCTGCAACTCCGTGGTTAAATTATCATTATACTATTTTCGGGAAAGTCATTGAAGGTATGGACGTCGTTTCTAAAATCGGTAAAGTTAATACAAACCCGGCTGATGACAAGCCATTAAAGCCCGTTATAATAGAAAAGATGACCATAGAAACAAGACCTAAACTGAAAAATGATTGAGAATGCATAGGAAATAAATGGCAAAAAGCAAAGTCCCCTTATTTCCGATATCCGAGGCAGTTAAAAGTTTACGCCAAAAAAAATTTCTCCCAATATATTTATTTTCAGGAGAGGATGAGTTAGGAATTGAAGAAGCATTAAAAATAGCCGATGAGACAATTTCTCCTTTTATTAAAAATGATTTTGATAAAGAAGTTTTATACGGCGACGAGCAAAATGCAAATACAATTATAAATGACGCATCAGCTTTTCCATTTGCATCAGAAAGAAAATTAATAATTGTAAAAGAGTTTGATAAATTAAGAGATAAAAAACAATTAGCTCCCTATATTAATTCACCTGCCGATTTTTCAATTCTTATATTAGTTCAAACCGGAGCAATAGAGAATTTTAATACAGAGCCCTATAAATCACTACTTCAGAATAAATTTATATTCGAAGCTAAAGATTTGAAGGGAAAATACTTAATTGATTGGTTAATAAACAGTGTGCATTCTAACGGCAAGGAGATAACAAATGAAAATGCACAGAATTTAATTGACATTGTCGGTGAAAATAGAAACCTTTTAGAAGCCCAACTTGAAAAAATATTTAATTATTTAGGAGACAAAAAAGATATTTCTTTTGAATCCCTTAATTCAATGTCAAGTTTACTAAAAGAATACTCAATTTTTGATCTGCAAAATGCTATTGGAAAAAGGAATAAAAAGGATGCTTTAAAAATTGGATTAAATATTCTTGAAAAAGCTACCGAGCCCAACAAGATTATTTCAATTATAGCGATGCTTACAAAGTATTTTACACAGTTAATGCGTGTTAAAGAGTTAGCAGAAAATAATACATCTGCAGAGGTAGGTGCAAAAATTATTGGTACTCATTCCTTCTATTATCCGGAATATATAAAAGCCCGAAATTTGTATGGTGAAAAAGGGTTATATCGTGCCTCACAATCATTATTAAAAGCCGACCTGGCGGTAAAAACTTCCTCAATTGACGATAAAACCATTCTCACAACACTATTAGCTGAAATATTGCTAAATTAGCAGATTTTTAAATATTTTATAAATTTTGCCAATATACCTTTATTGATTTGAAATGAAAATTAAAGTTTCCTATATTTACAGATAATTTTTTAGAAAATAGTTAGGCAAAAAATGAAACAAGGAATTCATCCGAATTATAGACCGGTAGTATTTCAAGACGGATCATGCGAATTTGCGATCTTAACCCGTTCTACGATTCAAACAACAGATACCATTCAATGGGAAGACGGAAAAACTTATCCTTTAGTAAAACTTGAAATTTCAAGCGGCTCGCATCCATTCTTTACCGGCAAACAGAAATTACTAGATACAGCAGGTAGAGTTGAGAAGTTCAATAAAAAATACGCAAAAAAATAATTTTAATTAGCGTAATTTTAATTTTATCAATTTTAAGGAAGCCAGCATCAACTGGCTTTTTTAGTTTAAGGCTAGGATGGAAATGACCCAATTAGAAGAACATAAAATAATTGGACTTTACGAAGGTGTAAGAGGATTAGCTGTTAAGATTCTTAACCGAGTTGAAAGAACTGATGCTTACCTGGAAAAATTGCTTGATAATGAAATGAGAAATTCTGATCTAAACGGTCAGGACAAAGCTTTACTTTATGAGATAGTTCATGGAGTTACGCGCTGGATGGGAAGATTGGATTGGATTTTAAATGGATTTTACAAAGGACAATTTTCGAAAGCGATTCCTAATCTCAAAAATGGGTTGAGAGTTGCTTTATATCAAATATTATTTTTAGATAGAGTCCCGGATTATGCCGTTGTAAATGAAGCTGTTGAATTTGTTAAAAAATTACAAGGGCAAAAACCGGCAGATTTAACAAATGCAATTCTTAGAAATATTATACGAAGTAAAAACGGTATAAGATATCCTAATCCCGAAGAAGACTTGATAGGTTATTTATGCGCATATTATTCACATCCTACTTGGATGGTCAAAAGATATCTTACCAGATTCGGAAGAGAAGCAACCGAAAAGTTATTGACTTCAAACAATGAAAAACCTTATCTTACCTTGAAAATTAATACTATTAAAACAAAAACTGAAGACTTTAAAAAACTTCTAAATACGGTTAATTTGAAATATACTCAAGGAAAGTATATTCCGGAATTTTTTCAACTTCAAAATCTGACAAACATTACAGCATGGGAATATTACAAAGAGGGATTTTTCAATATACAGGATGAAAGTGCAGGTCTTGCTTGTAATCTTTTAGATGTATCTCCCGGAATGAAAGTTTTAGATTTATGCGCAGCTCCAGGCGGAAAATCGGCATATATAGCCGGGCTTATGAATGACACTGGAGAAATTATTGCGGTTGACCGCTACGAAGGCAGATTAAACTTGATGAGAAATAATTTAACCCGATTAAAAATTAATTCAATTAAAACTATTGAAGTAAATGCACTTGATTTTGAAGGCACTGGGTTTGACAGAATATTACTTGATGTTCCGTGCAGCGGGACAGGAACACTCTCAAAAAAGCCGGATATCAAATGGAAAAGGGATATTTTTGATTTGAGATCATTGAATGAACTGCAATTTAATTTACTTAAAAAAGCTTCCACATTAATTAAACCTGGAGGTGTAATTGTATACAGTACCTGTTCAATTGAACCGGAAGAAAATTTTGATATTGTGAAAAAATTTCTAAGCGAAAATAGTAATTTTAAACTTGCAGATATTACTGGTCAAGTTTCAAAAGATCTGATTGATGAAAATGGATGCATCCAAACTCTTCCTCATGTTCACAAAATGGATGGAGCTTTTGCAGCAAAGATAATTCATATAAATTAGTCATAATAATTTAAATCTTTAAATATATGTTTGATAAAATTTCTGAAGAACTAAAACAAGCACGGGAAAATGCTTCGCTGACTATACAGCAAGTTGCATCTAAAACTAGGATTGATATTAAGTTTATTGAAAATATAGAAAATGGGAATTTCTCTTTTATGCCTGAACTTTATATAAAAGCATTTATAAGAGATTTTTCTAAAATCGTTGGGTTAGATGAAAATATTATGATGAAGAAATTTGATGCGGCAAAAAAGGGATTGCCTTTAGAGAATATAGCTGCGCCTGAAAATGAATCAACCAAACAAAATATTATTGAAAAAAAAGGGAAGGATTTAGCTTTTTCTTCTCCACTATACTCGAATAATGATGACGCAGCAGTACAAAAAGAAAATGCAATTAAGTACAAGAAGAAAATGATAATAGCATCTTCAATAGCAGGCATTTCGGTACTTTTTATTATAATATATTTTGTTTTTTTCGGCAGCAGCTCTGAAATAATCGTTTCAGAAAAGCCAATTAGTGATATTATAAAAGAAAATCAAAGTCAATATAATCTAAATAACTCAAAGAATTCTGCCGTTGATACTTCCAATGTAACTTTAAAATCAGATAGTTTATCATTACTGATCGAATCAAAGGACACGTCATGGATAAAAATTATTCTTGACGGAAACAATGAAAG
>JAJYOQ010000158.1 GCA_021796135.1 Bacteroidota bacterium | reverse complement strand
TGCATTGATGTATTACAGAAAAGATCTGCTAAAGACATTACCCGATTATAAAAAAATAGAGAGAGAGCTGAACTCCTCCATAACCTGGGATGAGTTTTTTGCGATTCATAATGAAATGAAAGCCCGCACAGCCCCGTTTTTTACATACCAGGCAGACAATTATGAAGGATTGATTTGCATATACGATGAGCTATTAGAAAGCCAGGGCAGGTCATTCGTTGAAGACGGGAAAATTCAGTTAACAACGCCAGAGTCAAAAAGAGCGCTGCAGTTAATGGTAGATATGGTAAACAAAGACGGAATATCTCCGGAGATAGTAACAAGGCTAAAAGAGAATCCGAGCTATGAATATTATTTAAAAAACAACGGAGTATTTCTGCGCGGCTGGCCGGGATTTCTGGCAGATTACAGTTCAGACACCAATTACAAAAATATTTTAAGCAACATTGTACGGGTACCGACGCCCCATTTTAGGAACGGGAAACCCGTGTCGATATTCGGCGGATGGAATTTAATGATTTCAAAATTTTCCAATAAAATTCCTGAAGCGGCTAAATTTTTAAACTTTGTAACAAGCGAAGAAGCTCAAAAGGTATTATATCAAAAAGGCGGGCTTTTACCGATTAATAATCAGGTATATCAAGACTCATCATTCCTAAAGGACAACAAATCAATTCTATTTTATAAAAAGCTTCTTGAGCAAGGCGTACACAGACCTTTTCTGCAAAGCTATACCGGAATTTCGGATATAATATCCTACTATCTGCATCAAGCCATAAAAAATAATATTTCCGTAGAAGCAGCTTTAGACGATGCGACTAAAAAAATAAATTCCGGAAATTTTCTGCTAAAATAAACAAGGACTAATTTACCATGTCTAACAAAAGGATACTGGATAAGTTTAAAGAATATCATTTTGAATTTAAGCACATCACAGTAATATTTATAGTGCTTTTTTCATTTCAATTCTTAGTATCATTCGTAAACAAATCATCCATAAGGAATTTCTTCAGCAGCACGCAGCAATGGTATCAAAAGGATTCGGCAGAAAAGCTGGCAAATTTAACGACAACATCGCTCGAGTTATTACTGGAATCATTCAATCAGCAGCAGCTTATCAAAGACAACGACAAGGAGAGGATAGTACAATCGTTAAACATAATACTGGCACAGCCGCTGCTCCAGCATAATATAGAAGACATCTGTATAATGGTAGACAACGGAAAGAACATACTAGCAATAGATGACGGCAGAAATTTATACAAATATATATCCGGAGATATAATATCGGATTCGGGAGTAAGCAAATCGCACGAGGCGGCAAGGGAGCTATATTTAAAATTAAGATCGAAGTTAAAAGCAGAAGAGCAGATAGAGAGTTTGGTAACAGACAAGCAGACATTCAATACATTTGTTCCGTTTGTATTAAAAGGTGAATATGAAGGAGCCGTTTACATAAAAGACACACCCGACTTTTCATTCATGACAAGTCAGATAATTTCTAATTATGACGAGACTTCATTAATATATTTTTCATTTATTTCATTAGGATTACTAGCCATGTACTTTGTTTCCTCATACACATTACGTGAGAGAGACGAAGCGCAGAAGCTGTTATTCGACGAGCATGAGCAGAACATAACAAAGCAGATTACGTATGAAAAAGAGTTAGTATTCACAAAAAGGATTTATCATACTCATCACAAAGCCGAAAAAGTCATGGGATTTATAAAAGGGGACTTGAAACTTCTATCGCCGGAAAACATAAACGAAATTAAGTTCCGAGTAACAAAGTACGCAAATTTTATTTCCAGGATAATATATGACATGAAATGGTTTGACCCGCCGATACAGACCATAAGGAATTCATTATTCAGGACAGACTTAAATGAAGTTATTAATTTTATAATAAATAACATATTTTTGCGTACGTCAAAAAGAACCACAATATTTGATATTAATCTTCAGCTAGATGAGAAAATACCAAAAATCGGGGTTAACGAATTTGTTATTTGGGAAATTATAGAGCCGCTGATACAAAACAGCATTGATCATGCAGGCATACCGAATATTCTGATAACTATAAAAACGGAATATATACCTGAAACCCGGACAGCAAATATAAGGATAAGCGACAACGGCAAAGGAATCGAGAAGAGTCTGCTTCAGGCAAATGAGTCGGGAATCAAGAAAATATTCGAAGAAAATGTATCGACAAAGAAATCAGCAATTCAGAATACGGGTTACGGGTGTTATATTGCATTTGAAATTGCAAAAAGGTGCGGTTGGCATATAGACGTATACAATCTGCCCGAATCGGGGTGTGAATTTATTATAAATATTTACTGTTAATTTAATTGAGATAAACATGTTTATAAATAGTACAATACAGGTTCTGCTCATAGAAGATGAAGAATACGATGTAGTCAGAGTAATGAATACATTAAAGCCATTCAGCGACAAGATAAATGTAGCCAACATAGTCAGCGACGGGAATGCAGCGCTTGAGCTAATCAAAAAGAACAGAAGCACATATGATGTAGTAGTAATGGATTTTCACCTAACCGGCGGGGTAATGGGAGAAGAGCTGATACAAAAGATAAAAGAATCGGATTTTTCAATACAGATAATAGTCATAACCAAGATGACAATAAATATAACCGATTTTGACTTTGCGAACAGGTTAATGAGAGCCGGTGCATTCTGGTACTGCACAAAGTATCCCGGAGACATAGAAGATTTCATTTATCAGCCGACAGACTTCATACTCAGCATATTCAATGCTTACGAAAAAAGCAAGCTGGAAAAGGAAAGGCAAAAATCAAATCAAAAACTGATTAAAAATATAGAAGACATTCTTTTCCAGAAAAAAATAATCGGCGAGTCGCACACAATAAAGAAGATGAAAGATGAGATAACGAAATATGCGCAAAGCGACGTCAACATATTAATCAGCGGATCATCAGGCACGGGAAAAGAGCTGGTAGCATACAATATACATTACAACAGTGAAAGAAAATTCGAAAATTTTGTACCGATAAACTGCGGAAGTTTACCGCACGAATTAATAGAAAGCGAGTTATTCGGATATGAAAAGGGAGCATTCACAGGAGCTGACAAGAGGAAATCCGGGCTGTTTGAAATAGCGCATAACGGCACAGTATTTTTAGATGAAATAACAGAATTGCCTTTATCCGCACAGGTGAAATTATTAAGAGTAATACAGGAAGGCGAGCTGGAAAAAATCGGGCGGACGGAAAAAGTTAAAGTAAACATCAGAATAATCGCAGCCACGAACAGAAACATAGAAGAAGAAGTAAAAGCAAAGAGGTTCCGGGAAGATTTATATTACAGATTAAATGTAATATATATAGAAGTGCCCGACCTTAAGTTAAGGAAATCCGACATACCGATACTGTTAGATCATTTTCTGATTCAATTTTCCATAAAGATGGGAAAAGAGAAGCCCTCAATATCCCCCGCAGCGCTAGAAATATTTGTTAATTATCCCTGGCCGGGGAACGTAAGGGAGTTAAAGAATGTGGTGCAAAGAGTGCTTTTCAGAGATGAGCGTGAAGTAACGGTAGAACATGCAAAAGATTCGTTAGGATCGTATTATAAAAATAATGAAGACCGCACACTGCCCGGCATAGAAGCTATATTTGAAAATAATATTCTGCCGCTTTCGCAGATGGAAAAGATGATACGGGAGAAATATTTGACTTATGTACGCTCGCATTCGGAGTCAGACACAGATGCAGCGAAGAAGCTTGGGCTGGCGCCTTCTAATTATTATAGGATGGCTAAGGAATTGGGGATGAAATAACAAGTAAAAAGTAAAAAGACACAAGAGAGAATTTTGAATTTTGAATTTTGAATTTTGAATGAAGGCACTGGGGGAATTAATTTATTATTTTATTAATCTTTTAAGGAGATAAAACTGATGGAAGTTAAGATTGAAGACGGTAAGCTTATTATTAAAATTGAATTGCAGGAACCTACTCCGAGCGCGTCGGGGAAAACTTTAGTGGTTGCAACTACTCACGGAAATATGACTACTGAATGCGTTATCGACGGGAAAAAGGTTGTTATCGGGTTGAATGCTTATATTAAAAAGTAATTTTTAGTATAACGTTATTGAATTTAGATTACTGGCAAGTATTGTATAATATGTAAAATGTTTCTATATTAAAATATAGAGACAGGGGTTTTTCCCGTTTTTTAATTTGAAAATTTGGAAATCAAATGTTAAAAAAGGAAAAGAATACAGTTCAGCAGACATTCTCAGGCGAAGCAAAATACAAAGCCATTGTAGAGGCAATTCCAAGTTTAATTTTTTTATGCGATAAGCACGGCGTTTTCCTTGATTATCATTTACCTGAAGGAGAGAGCTTATACACATCGCCCGATCATTTTCTGGGTAAGAATATCCATAATGTTTTTCCTTCCCAATTAGCAAATTACTTCGAGGAGGCATTTCAAGCTTGCGTTTTAATCGGCAAGAAGCAAACAATTGAATATGATTTAGAACTAGGCGGAATTATGCATAATTACGAAGCCGTCATAACATTATGCGAGACCGATAAGCTTTTGACTATAGCAACCGATATAACAGAACGCAAACATGCAGAAAAAGAGTTGAAAGAATCGCTGGCGTGGAAGGAATCAATATTCGAAGGCTCCCGCGACGCGATTTTTATTTCGGATTATGATTCTAAATTTATAATGGTCAATCAAGCAGCTTGCGATCTAACCGGATATTCCAGAAAAGAACTGCTGAGAATGAAAATCCCGGATTTACATGAGCCCATGGATTTGAATGCTTACCTATATTCTCACGATAAAATAATGAACGGAGCAGAGCAATTAACCGAATCAAAGATTCTCAAGAAAAACGGAGATAAAGTTGATACGGAATTCAACAATAAACGCATATTAATAGATAATAATTATTATATGCATACAACCGCCCGTGATATCACGGAACGAAAACAGGCGGAAAAAGCTCTTAAAGATAGCGAAGTTAAGTTTAGAACTGTTTTTTATGAATCACCCATCGGCATAGAGCTTTACAATGAAAAAGGAGAATCTACAGCTGTAAACAATGCCTCTTTAGAAATGTTTGGGTTATCAAATATATCCGACACCAGGGGCTTTAATATCTTTAACGGCATAAGTTTAGATTCTGAAAAAAAGGAAAAGCTGCTTAGAGGGGAATCTATTAAATATCAGACAGCCTTTGACTTTGACAAAGCAAAAGAATCAGGTCATTACAAAAATACTAAGACAGGAATTAAATTCTTTGACTATGTAATAACCCCATTGCTAGATGAAAAAAGAAAAAATATAAATGGATATTTACTGCAAGTACAGGACGTCACGGAAAACAAACTTGCAGAAGAAGAAATTAAAATACAAAACGAGAAACTTCTAAAAATCAATGCCGAGAAAGATAAATTCTTTTCGATAATAGCGCATGATCTTAAAAGTCCGTTTCAAGGTCTACTTGGTATGACAGAACTTATGGCAGATGGTTCTGAAGAGTTTACTTCTGAGAATTGGGTTCAGAATAGTAAAATGCTCAACAGAGCAGCACATAATGTTTATAGTCTTCTTGATAACCTGCTGGAATGGTCTAAAGTAAAGAGAGGTTTAATAGATTATACGCCAAATAAATTAGATTTATTTAAAATAGTTTCCAAAAGCATTGATTCGATTTCCGACCGGGCGCTTCAGAAAAAGATTACAATCGAAAATGAAATTGACAGCACGTTAAAGGTATTCGCTGATGATAGGATGATATTGACGGTACTAAGGAATCTTATATCCAATGCGGTAAAATTCACAAAGTCCGGTGGGAAAGTGACAATAAAGTCAGAGCGATTGAGCAACGGTAAAATTGAAATTTCAGTTGCGGACAATGGAATCGGAATCGCTGAAGAGAACATTGAAAAATTATTTAAGATTGAAGAGAAGGTCAGGTCGCTTGGCACCGAGGGTGAATTAAGCACAGGGTTAGGTTTGCTGTTGTGCAAAGAATTTATTGACATTCACGGCGGAGTAATATGGGTTGAGAGCAAAGAAAATATAGGGAGCACATTTAGTTTTTGCCTACCGGAATGCGGTTAATAAAAATGAGAAAGAACAATATGAAAAAAATGCGAAACGATCCGGACTTGCTTAAAGAATATGATTTCAGCAAAGGTATAAAAGGAAAATATTCTCAAAAATACAGCGAAGGAACCAATGTTGTAGTAATTGAGCCTGATGTAGCAAAATATTTTCCTGACCATGACTCCGTAAATCAAGCACTTCGCTCATTAACAGAAATTATTAAGAAAAACAAAAGAGCCACTAAAAGTTTAAATTAGGAATTAACTTTAAGAAAACTTCAACCATTCGAGTAGTCAATTGTCACATTTGAGGGCTGAGTTTTTTATTATTTTAGTTTTTACTAAATAAGGAACTATTTTGATTCAGACCATATTCGGATATCTCGCCGCCTCATGCACTACCATCGCATTCATACCGCAGGCTATTAAGGTTCACAAGACTAAACAAACCGAGGACATTTCGTTAGGGATGTTTATTCTTACGACAGTAGGAGTACTGTTTTGGTTCATTTACGGTATAATGATTACATCCTATCCCGTTATAATTGCGAATTTTATTACTTTTATACTTTCACTTTATGTGTTGATAATGAAGATCGATCTGGACCACCTGGAAAGGAAAAAGTAAAAAGACAGGAGGAAGAATTTTGAATTTTGAATTTTGAATTTTGAATGAAGACAGAAGGACTTAGGACAAGATAGGAATTTAATATGATGGAAGTAAAATGATATCTATTAAAAACATTACAAAAAAATTTTCTGCTATTACCGCACTTGATAATATTTCCCTTGATATAGATGAGAATGAGCTGTTCGGGCTGCTGGGTCCTAACGGTGCCGGCAAATCTACTTTAATGAATTTGCTTGTCGGTTATATTAATGCCGACGAAGGGGAAATACTGATTGACGGGGAAAAAATTTCAACTAATAATCTGGACGTCAGGAGAAAGATAGGTTTAGTACCGCAGACCCTGGCATTATATGACGAACTATCGGCGCAGGATAATCTTGAAATCTTCGGATCTTTTTACAATCTGAAAAAAAGCGACTTAAAATATGTAGTTGCCGATAAGCTGAACATGGTACAGCTTTACGACCGGAAAAAAGATAAAGTAAAAACATTTTCCGGAGGAATGAAGAGGAGATTAAATCTAGCAGCAAGCCTGCTTCACGACCCGAAAATAATTTTATGCGATGAGCCCACAGTAGGAGTAGATCCTCAGTCACGCAATGCTATTTTTGATTATCTTGCCAAATTAAACGAACAGGGAAAAACAATTATATACACCACGCATTACATGGAAGAAGCAGAGCGTTTATGCAGCAGAATCGCCATAATAGATTTCGGGAAAATTATTTCTACCGGCGTAATTGAAAAATTGCTGGAGCAGCTTCCATACAGCCAGACGATACTAATAAATAAAAATCAATTAACGGAAAAGAAGACAGAGCTTTTTCAAACATTCGGGGAATTAATTAACGAGCAGGATAAATTCGAATTAAAACCTACAGACAAATTAAAACTATCCGAATTTTTTGCTTCAATGGAGAATAACGGAATTAATTATGAATCCATAGAAATTAAAAAGCCGTCACTGGAAGCGCTATTCCTTCATTTAACCGGAAGGAGATTAAGAGATTGAAAACCATTTTTAACCTTATAAAGAAAGATTACATATTATTCCTGCATGATAAACCCGCAGTAGGACTGACATTTCTGGTGCCGATAATATTGATATACATATTCGGATCGATATTCAGCGGCGGCGGAACACCGCAGGGAATCCGCCTGGCTTTTATAAACAACAGCAGCGCGACAGTAGCAAAGAAAATAGAGAATGCACTAGACACAACCTCCACGTTCAAGATAATAAAATCTTATACAAACGATAAGGGCAGCGATGTAAAGTTTGATACGAACTCGGTAAAAGATTACATCCGGAGCGGATATGCTTCTGCAGCCTTGATTATTCCGGCAGATGCATACACCGATACATCCACATCGTTAAAGCTGAAATTTTTTTATGACCCAAAAAACTCGATGGAAATGCAGATGATACAGGGACTGCTGCAGCAAACCATAATGACGGAGATCCCGAGTGTATTTATATCAAGCATGCAGAGAAAAGCAGAAAATTATTTGGGAATGGGAAAAGGTTCAAGCTTCAACAAACAGATAGCATTAGTAATAAGCAAGTATTATAATGTAGACACATCCGAAATCCTTCACGGAATGAGTTATACATTTTCGGATTCAGTTGATACCGACACATCAAAAAAAGCCGGAAATTTTTTCAACAATATACTACAACTGGATACGGATTGCTCTCCGCTCTTTGC
>JAJYOQ010000157.1 GCA_021796135.1 Bacteroidota bacterium | reverse complement strand
TTCCTAATCTTCAATCTGGCTTCTTTACCAAATGCATCAGCATGGTGACTGACAAAAACCGATTGGTAAATTTCCCTTGCTTTTCTATAGTTTTTAAGTTTGACATAACAGTCCCCTAGTTTTAAGTTTGATTTTGCAATCCATTCATTATAAGCCGGGAAAACTGTTGCAACTGATACAAATGAAGATATTGCATCCTGAATGTCATTCTGTTCAAAATAAGTCTCACCAAGATAATATTGGGCTTCGGCACCGATTTCATCAGTATGAGTTTGAGCTAAATCCTTAAAATAATTTGTAGCATCTGTATATAAATTTGCAACTAAATCGATTATTCCTAATTCCAATTTTGATTTATCAGCAAAAACACTTTGATTATACTCCTGAATAATCATATTGAAAACTTCGGAAGCCGAGGAAACATCTTTCTTATTTTCAAAAGTCAAACCTTTATTAAATAAAATTTCGGGAAACCGAAGTTGGTTGGGCAAAACTTTTAATGCTTTATCATACAATTGTATTGCATCATCATAATCTTTCATTTCATTATATATATTTCCCATTTCAATTACTGCATCAGGAGCTGATTCGCTTTGTGGATAGGATTCTAAGACTTTTTGAAAATAATAAAGTGCATCTGCATTCTGATTTTGATTTTCGGCACTTTTACCTACCCAGTAATATGCTTGAGGTACAAGTTTACTATCGGGATAATTCGCAATAAATTGCTTATAACTATCTTCGGCATTTTTATAGTCCTGTATACTATAATAAATATCCCCTTTCTTAAAATAAATTTGATCAATAGAATGCAAATCTCTATTTGCATCAACAAATTGGTTTATCATATTTATCGCCTGATCAGGATGATTCTCAGCAACATAACAATATTGTATTCCATTAATAGCATCTATAACATGTGATGAATTAGGATAAATTGAAATAACTTTTTGATAATTAATTATCGCAGTGTCATAATTACCTAAATTATAATATGAATCACCTATGGAATAATACACGTCAGCACCTAATAAAGAAAGGGGATATGTAGAAAGAACATTTTGATAGTTTATTATAGCCTCGGGATAATTACCTTGTTGGAAATTGATCCAGCCAATGACAAATAGCGATTTATCTGCATATTCTGAATGCGGAAACTTTTCTTGCAGAATACGAAATTCATTTATAGCTTCTGCGGTTTTGTTTGCCTTGTATAGTGATTGTGCATATTGATAATATGCATAGGGATTATTTAATGATCCCTTATCAAGATTAAACATTTCTTTATAAATATTACTGGAAGCTGCAAAATTCTTACTGCCGTAGTAACTATCGGCTAAACGAATTCTAGCATCTACTATCCTAGAACTTTCCGGAAATTTCTTTACGTATAAAGCAAATGATTTAGAGGCATTCTCATATTCGTGCATATTAAAATAACAATATGCCTTACCGTATAAAGACAAACTACCAACCTCCCGTTCGTTAATATCAACTTTATTGTAACTATTAAGAGCTTCTTTATATTTTTGAAGAGCATAATAACTTTCTGCGATGTAAAAGTTTACTTTATTTTTTTCAAAATTGGGATATTGAGTGGTTAAGTCTTTTAAATTAGTAATTGCCTGGTCATATTTACGATTAAAGAAGTACGCCGCTCCAAGACCTAGCTTTGATCTATTCTTTTCATTTTCCGAAACACCGGGCGTTTGTATTGATTCTGAAAAATATTTAATTGCTAAGTCATATTTCTTTTCTTCAAGATTTATCTCTCCGATAAGCATGAGGGACTTAGCCTTTATAGTATTATCGGCATCTGAGGATGCATTTTCAAGATATTGTTTAGCAAGGTTATAAGTTTTTGAATTGAAATAAATTGTGCCAATCTGAAACATCACGCCTTTAATTAATGTATTAGCCGGGTATTTATCAATAAATTTTTTATACAAATTAAAAGCTTCTTCTTCTTCACCCGCATATCTTTTGGATTCAGCCATCCAATAGAAAGATTGGATTGCTATACTATCGCTCCCGTCTGAAATAGAATTAAACATTTTATAAGCATCATCGTAATGTTTTTGCTGGAAATAACACCAAGCAAGACCATATTTTGCGTTTCGTAAATTTTTATAGTCAGGATAATTTTCGATTATTTTAATAAAAGCCCGCTCAGCATTTGGATACTCTTGCATTCTATAATATGAATTAGCTAATAAATATAGATCATTTGAATAGTCAAGTGGGGGTAATTTTTCTAAAGCGGGATTATTAAGCTCAAGTGATGCAGAATCATAATCTTTTATTTTGAAATAACAGATTCCAATTCTGATATGAGCATCATTTGCTAATGGGCTGTTGCTATGATAAGATAAAAGATTATCATAATATTTTATTGCATTAGGAAAGTCGCCCATTTTTTCATAAATATTGGCAAGCGAAAAAATTGTATAGTCCAAATAACTATTATTAGGATTATTTTTTATTGCATTTTTGAAAAAATCAATTGCATCTTCTAATTTTCCTGCTTTGAAATAATCCTCTCCAATCCAATAATATCCCATTCCGGAAAAACTACTTTTCGGATATTCATCAACAAGCATTTTAAGCCGGTCAGCGCTTTTAATGTATTGTTTTGTTTGAAAATAAATGAGACCGAGGTTATATAATGATTTATCTCTATAATTTGACCATTTAAAATTATTTACTAAGTATTCAAATCCTGTCGCAGCTGCATCTTTTTCACCTAAATTCAATAATGCCTCAGAAGAATAATATTTTGCAGTCGCATACAATTCATCTGAAAGATGATGTTCAAGGAAAAATTTTTGGAATAATTGATTTGCAATAGCATATTGATGCCTATCATAAGCACTCATAGCACTTCTAAACTTATCTGCAGTTGTCTGTGCATGTACGCTAATGAGTGTAAATAACAAGAATAAGACTATATATAATTTATTTTTCATTTTTATACAGTAAGATGATAAAATATAATACTAAAAATATAATTGCAAAATTAACAAAATCTTAGAAGTAAGTTTGTATTGCAACACAGATAAATTATTTAAAAATTAGATTCATCCACCCAATTAGTAATTTGCCATTTATTTTTTGCATTTTTCCTTAACGACATATTTACTCTTCCGGAAAGAGTTACTACGTCAGTAGGGCTAAATGTTATTGTAAGGTTAAATTCGCGGATAATATTTGCAGTCGAAGAATCTTGGCTGTTAAGGTCAATATTATTCCAAATTAAATTCAATGTTTGAGAATTCTGAAATAGTCCATACGATGTTTTCATTTCTTCATCTCTTCCCCATGATACATCATAACCGTTGTCATAATCATGGTAAGTGAATACAAAATCAGGTGTTATTAGCTGACCATAAATAGTTGTATCTCTAAAAGCATAGGCATATTGAAAATTTTGGAATACACCTGATATGGTTGATTGATCTGATAAAGTTGAAGAAGGATTATTTAACGAATTGTCCAATGCGGGAGAAAATGGGTTTTTACATCCATTAAATAATACCTGGAATAAGAACAAACAATAAAATGATAATTTAATATGTCCTCCCTTTTAAGTCACTCCAACTGGGGAGTGAACTATTTTTAGAATCTTGCCAGAAATAAATAACCCAAAGTGAGCGAGAGTCTCTTGTCATGTTAAATCTTAAGTCACCTTGGTAATTCTGCGGGAAATTTTGATCTGAAGCTGGCACATTTAGGAAATAAGATGCAGTATAAAAGACGCTATCACCTTGAGGATTCATAGAAGGATTTGAAATAGTAAGCGCAATTTGCATACTTGATGGCACTAAGGATATCATATTATTGAAATACTGCTCTTCATTCTTTATTCCCCATGAGTCTCCTAAAGCTGGAAATTGTGACAATGAACTGCTTGACGGAGAGAATAGGAATGTTTTTTGAGTATATGATGGATTGGAGAAACAAGTTAAATAATTTTCTACGTTTTTATCGGATAATGAATTAACCAAATTTTGAATAAGAATATCAGGAGTTACCGCTTGTTGATAATTTGATCGCGGCTGATTAGGAGGTTGTGCTGTCCGTGTAGTAAACAAATCACATCCGTTCATTGAAGATATGATTATTAATAAGAAAATCTTCATGGAAAAGACAAAAAATAATTTTGATTTTAAACTATGAATTTTGAATTCCTTGCTATAAAAATAATATCTATACTAATTAAATATCATAATAAATATATTTTTTGAAAATCCAATTATTTTGGACAGATAGAATATTAGCGAAATATTCAAAGCACTATTCTACCTAAAACTGCTCTTCCGATTGTAGCCTCATCTGCAAATTCTAAATCACCCCCGACAGGTATTCCCCGTGCAAGTCGGGATATTTTAACACCTAAAGGTTTAATTAATTTAGCTAAATACAGAGTTGTTGTTTCTCCCTCAGTATCAGGATTTAATGCTAAAATAATTTCTTTAATTTCTTCAGATTCGAATCTTTTAATAAGTTCTTTTATCTTTAATGTATCAGACCCAATGCCTGATAGTGGAGAAAGAACACCTCCCAAAACATGATATATCCCTGAAAATTCATGAGTCTTTTCAATAGCAATAACATCGCTAGCTTCTTCAACGACACAAAGTAATGAAGAATCTCTTTTAGGATTTTTACAAATGTCACAAAGGTTTTCGGTTGCCAGATTATAGCATCTGGTACAAAAATGTAATTTAGTTTTTAGATTATGAATCGATTCTAAAAAATTATTAACTGAATTATCG
This sequence comes from Bacteroidota bacterium, assembly GCA_021796135.1. The sequence continues at coordinate 3,705 of JAJYOQ010000157.1, read as the reverse complement.
TCACATTTTAATAGGTATAAAGCCAACCTTTGGGCAGTCTTTTTCCCGATCCCTGGAAGCTTACTAAGCTCATCAATTGCAGCTAAAAGAGGTTCAGCTATTTGCAAAATTAAAATCCTGGTAAATTTAATCCCGGAGGCAGCATTCCTTTTGTAACTTTAGACATTTCATCTTCAGCTAACTTAGAAGCTGATTGAAGAGCTTTATTGACAGCGGCAACTACTAGGTCTTCTAAAATTTCTTTTTCTGCCGGATTTATAACTTGAGTATCGATCTCAATTGACAGTAATTCTTTATTCCCGTTAGCTGTAGCTTTAATCATCCCACCTCCGGCTTCTTCACTAACCGTGAGCTCTCCAAGACGGCTTTGCACCTTTTGCATTTCATCTTGCATTTTTTGCACTTGTTTCAACATTCCTTGCATTCCGCCCTTCATCAATACCTCCTAAAAGAAAATTTATTTAGAATTATCATATTTATTTTTAATTTTTGCTCAAATATAACATATCAGATTGACTTTTTGTACTTGTTTTTCATAATTTCTCAACCAAATTTTTATTTTATGTCCAGAATTACAAATTAAAAGGTAAAAAATGCAAGAGGATTTACTAGCAAGGGAAAATCTACTTGATAATAGCAACTCACAAATAGTCGAATATCCGGACACTTTTCCGATAAATGGAGAAAAACTATTAAAAATTAAAAATCTAGGTGAAAGGTTTGCATATTTTAATCTACATTTTTTAGATTTTCTCAAAGAATATCATATACCTTCGGCATTTGTAAAAATTCATAATAAGAATGGAATTAAATATATTAAACATTCGAGATTTGAGTTTTATATAAAAATATTAAACCTTGCAGATAAAAGAACTTCAAAATTATTTTCTATAAAAGAATCAGAACCGCTTAATTTACCGGTTTTTGAAGTACATTTCGGTATTGGTAAAGAAACTTTGATTTCTGATAGCCATTTAATTGCGTTTAATTTATGTTCAAATGAAGATATTAAAATAATATATAGAATTTGTTCTAAAGTTAATGCTGTTCTAAAATCCTATTTTGAAAGAAGGAATTATCATTTGGCAGAAGTAAATTGTTATTTTGGTAAATATGAAAATAAAATATTCTTAGTAGACGATTTTACACCGAGAAGTCTAAAGATTTACCCTTTTGATAGAAGTAATAATTTTATTGATCCATATAGACTTTCTTCATTAGCTGAAATTAAGCATTATACCGAAAATCTTTTTAATTTAACGAGAATATAAATAATGTTTGCTAAATATGGCTATTTTACAATTATAAAAATAATTTTAATTCTCTTAGTTATTTCCATATTGTCTATCTTTATTCCGAATATTTTTATAAAATCTTTTATTTTAATTCTCTCTTTTTTCTTTTTTATATTCACACTTTACTTTTTTAGAGATCCGGAACGCATCCCGCCGGATAAAGATAATATAATAGTATCTCCGGCTGACGGAAGAATTATTTTTGTTAAAGATGTTGTTGATGATAAATTTATAAATGATAATGCAAAACAGATTTCAATATTTATGTCTCCTTTCAATGTACACGTTAACCGCATACCAAAAAGCGGAATAATTGATTATTTAGAGTATCATAATGGAAAATATATTGCTGCCTTTAAGGATAAAGCATCACTTGAGAATGAAAGAGCCGAATTTGGAATTACCACAAACACCGGTAAAATCCTATTTACCCAAGTAGCAGGATTTATAGCTCGAAGAATAGTTTATGATTTACATAAAGGAGATATTGTTGAAATCGGGAAAAGGTTTGGTATGATAAAATTCGGAAGCAGAGTAGATGTTATCGTTCCCTCAAAATGGACTGAAAAAGTTAAATCTGGCGATAAAGTTGTTGCCGGAAAAACTATATTATTCGAATTAAACCTATAGAAATGAAACAAATCCGAATCACCCGCTCAGTAATCCCGAATTTATTTACAGCAATGAATTTATTTTGCGGATTCTTTTCAATTATAAACGCTAGCCAGCAATCATATTATTATTCTGCCTGGCTTATTATTATAGCAGCCATATTTGATGCTCTGGATGGTATTGTAGCAAGATTGACTAATTCGAGCAGTCTATTGGGTGTCCAGCTGGATTCATTATCAGATATTGTTAGCTTTGGAGCAGCCCCTGCATTTTTAATTTATAAAACTTACTTGCAAAATTTTAATTCTGCTGGAGTTATTATAAGCTCATTTTTTATTAATAGCCGGAGGTTTTAGACTAGCAAGATTTAATGTACAATTAGTTGGTTTTGATAAATCATATTTTAAAGGTTTACCCATCCCTTCTTCTGCTATAACTGTAGCTTCATTTATACTTATATATTTCGACAAAATTAAAGGATTTGAACATCCATATTCTTCCTTTATAATTCCGCTTATTATTCTACTTTCCTTATTAATGGTTAGTACCATAAAATATGATACTCTTCCTAAATTCAGCTTAAAAGAATTTAGGTCTAAACGTTTGATTTTTATTTTTTTATTTATTGGAGTAATAATTTTTGTTTTTACAGGGGGCAAAGCATTATTCTATATCTTTCTTTTCATGATTCTATTTGGTATTTTTAGACACATATTTTATATATTTTATAATAAAAAAAATCTGAAAACATAAATTTTATTTCATATCTATATGAGATAATTTACTAATGACAAATTTATGTTTTCAATTCAGTAAGTTACTGACTAATTATTAGCTATAAAGGAAATTAAGTTGTTTAAAGCAAAAGTATTAGTTAAACGAAGACCTTCAATATTGGATCCTCAAGGAATGGCAGTTGAAAAAGGAGCCAAACATCTTGGCTTTAATAACATCAAGGAAACACGAATAGGTAAATATGTTGAATTTACCTTGGATTTAAAAGATAGAAAAACTGCTGAAGTAGAATTAAACGAGTATTGTAATAAACTTCTTATTAATCCAAATCTGGAAGATTACGAATATACTTTGGAAGAAATTTGATGAAACCAAAAATTGGAGTAGTTGTCTTCCCTGGTTCTAACTGCGATCATGATGCATATTATGCACTTAAAAATTATACTGGTTCAGAAGTTACTTTCTTATGGCATAAAGATAAAGACCTTCAAAATTCTGAAATAATCATTTTACCTGGCGGTTTTTCATACGGTGACTATCTTCGTACAGGTGCAATTGCAAGATTCTCACCAATAATGAATTCTATTATAGATTTTTCTAAAAAAGGTGGTCGCATTATAGGTATTTGCAATGGTTTCCAAATATTATTAGAAGCAAATTTGCTGCCTGGCGTTTTGCTCAAAAATAAGTCACTTCAATTTGTTTGTAAAGATGTTTATCTTTCGGTCGTAAATAATCGAACATTTTTTACTGAAGGATTGAATAAAGATGTTGCTCTAAAAATTCCGATTGCACATGGTGAAGGCAATTATTATGCTGATAAAGATATTTTGGATTCCCTTTTAGAAAATGATCAAATTGTTTTCAAATATTCTACAAGTGATGGTATTATTAACGAGGAATCAAATCCAAACGGTTCAATATTAAATATTGCCGGGATTGTTAATAAAGATGGTAATATTATTGGTTTAATGCCGCATCCTGAAAGGGCAAGTAATCCGCTGCTCGGTAAGACAGACGGCGGTTTAATCCTTAATGCAATAGTAAATAATTTTGCTAGTTA